>JAUVKE010000030.1 GCA_030592105.1 Desulfobacteraceae bacterium | reverse complement strand
TGAATATAGATTAATCATTTAAAAAATTAAAAAATCTGATTCGCAACTTTTTACACTATACCAGACGTTCCCCGTTTTTCATTTTTTTTAAAAAAGAAAAGGAAATTTAAAAGTGAACCGGAAAAACCCTAACCATGAAATGGGCTTCATTTTCAGATTGATTACAAACCTTACAATAACCAAAAAAATGGCTGCAATTCTTTTTTTGTTTGCGCTCCTTTTGATTACAACAATAACAGTATGCTTTTTTACGGTGGAGACCATATCCACTATCAGGGCTTATATCGGCGGCGAAGGTATATATTCCAAAGCCCAGAAAGATGCTGTTTATTACTTATTTAAATATTCAAGATCCTGTAATGAATCTGATTACAAAAATTTTTTAGAAAATATGAAGATTCCATTGGCAGGGCAAATGGCCAGGGTGGAGCTGGAAAAACCTGACGCAAACCAGGATATTGCCTGCAAAGCGTTTATCAAAGCCCGAATTCCTCCTGATGATGTAAAAAATATGGCCCGTTTATTTAAAACATTACGACATCTGAGCTATATGGACGAGACAATAGCCAGATGGGCCGACTCTGACAAACTCAATACTGAATTGGTCAGGCTGGGGGATGAACTGCATAAACTTGTCTCCAAAGGGGAAAACAGAGGAGAAAAACTGGCCTCCCTTCTTAACAAAATCAATCAAACCAACGAAGCTTTGATATATTCAGAAAATGCTTTTTCAGAGACCATAAGCAAAATTGCACGATTAGCAAAAATAGTTTTATTCTATTTCATGCTGATAACATCATTCATTGTCCTGTTCCTTGGCGCTTTTATCATGTTTCTGGTGGCAAATGATGTAAGGCGTAAAATATTATTAATGGAACAAGGGGTGAAACGGGTTGAAAACGGTGATTACAGTACCAAAATCTCCATAGCTTCTAAAGACGAATTAGGCAAACTCGCAACAGCATTTAACAAAATGTCTGATAATTTTTTTACGTCGGCATCCACCCTCGAACAAAAAAATCAAAAGCTGGAGGAACTCCAGCAGGAACTTGAAGTTATTGTTAATGCTCCTGCCGGATATTTTTTGCTCGTGGAACCAGGCGGTGCTGTAATCAACATTAATAAACCAGGGGCAAAAAGGTATAAAAAAGAGCCCCAGGAGATCATTGGTACCAATATTTTTGATTTATTACCTGCTGACCTGGCATCACAAATAAAAAGAATAGTCGGTGAAGTTATTGATTCAGGCAAGCCTGTTAGCTTTGAAGATCATTGGAAAGGTATATGGCTCAATAACACAATTTATCCTGTTTTTGCTGCAGATAGTATGGTTACACGATTAGTCTCCTTTTCATATGAAATTACAGAAAGAAAACAGAATGAGGAAAGGCTCAAGATGTATCAGGAAGATCTGGAAGATTTAAATGAGCAGCTTGAAAAAGCCATAGGCCAGGCCAACCTGATGGCAGTGGAGGCCAATGTGGCCAACCAGGCAAAGAGCGAATTTTTAGCCAACATGAGCCACGAGATCCGTACCCCCATGAATGGTGTCCTGGGGTTTGCCGATATGCTGCTCGAGACTGATCTTGATGAAACACAGCTCGATTATACCAGTACCATCAAAAGAAGCGGGGAAAGCCTTCTTACGTTGATAAATGATATTCTTGACTTTTCAAAAATCGAGGCGGGGGAGTTGGATTTTGAAAAGATTGACTTTGATCCAGAGCTCTCGGCCTATGACATTTGTGACCTGATTCGGCCCAAGGTTGAATTGAAACCGATTGAGCTTCTATGCCATATTGGGGAGAATCTTCCTTCCTGCGTAAATGGAGATCCCACACGGTTCAGACAAGTCCTTATAAACCTCATGGGAAATGCCTCAAAGTTCACCGAATCCGGCGAAATTGAGCTCTCCATTGATGTTGAAAAAAAAGAGGGTGACAGGATAAAACTCCATGCAACGATCAGAGATACCGGCATCGGAATCCATGCAAATAAATTGTCTGCCATTTTTGACCCCTTTAAACAGGCAGATGGCTCCACCACAAGAAATTACGGAGGCACCGGCCTGGGGCTTTCCATATGCAAAAGAATAGCAAAACTTATGGATGGCGATGTCTGGGCAGAAAGTGAAGGAAAAAATGGTAGTATCTTTCATTTTACATCATGGGTTGAAAAAGCCAGGGAGAAAAAAGCAGAAAAAATACCTGCGGTCTCTCTTCCTGGAAAAAAGGCTCTTATTATAGATGACAATCAGAGCAATCTGACGATATTAACCCATATTCTGGAATCTGCAGGTATAAGGGTAGTCTCTCTCTTAAGCGGAAAAGATGTCCTGGCAACACTGCAAAGTGCCATGGATAACAAAAACCCATTTGATTTTTCTGTTTGTGACATTCAGATGCCGAAGATAAGCGGATATGAGGTGGCAAAACAGATTCGCAAATCAGACTCCGGATTTCAGCATCTTCCTCTGCTGGCCCTCTCTTCTTTGGCTAAGCGCGATGCAAGGCGATGTGAAGAAGCAGGATTTAATGGCTTTTTGAACAAACCGGCAAAAAGAGAAAAAATATACCAGATGCTGGAAAAAATTTTGGGTGAAAAAAAAGATATAATCAAAAAGGAAAAAATAGAAAAGCAGAAAATCATAACCCAGCATTCAATCCGCGAAAATATGAAGCATTCTGTAAATATACTTTTGGTTGAAGATAACCCGGTCAACCAGAAACTGGCAAAGCTGATGCTGACCAAGGCTGGTTATACGGTGGAAGTGGCTGATAACGGGCAGGAGGGAGTCGATAAATTTACCGCGTCACCAGATGATTTTGACCTGATATTTATGGATATACAGATGCCTGAGATGGATGGGCTAAAAGCGACACAAATAATCAGGACCCACGGGTTTGGCTCTATTCCCATTATTGCCATGACTGCCGATGCCATGAAAGGGGATAAAGAAAAATGTCTTGATGCAGGTATGAATGACTATGTTTCAAAACCGATAAAACGGGAAACAGTCTTTGCGGTCATTGAAAATTGGATTTTTAATAAAGAAACATAGAAAAATGCTCACACTTTGGGAGTTGTACCATAGTAAGTCTATTGCTGAAATTAGAACCAGGCCCTAAAAATGGCAGTAATGTCCGGTTAGTACCTTACTCCTCAAATTCTGTCATAAAAAACAAAAAAACTTTGAGGCATCATTGTAAAATCTTGTAAACGTAATGAGTTGCCTCTCTTAAAAATCGAACTGATTGTTTCTGACTTTGGGTTGCGGGCAAAGCCACCTTAATAATTTATGTTATACTCTTCGCATAACACAGAAACACTTACAGAAGACTTGAACTTCATAAGCTAAGAGGAATAATTTGGCTATTTTCTGTGTTTGTGTTAACGTGCTGAAATGGAAGAGGAACCGGTTTTATTCTTGACTTCATGACGAACGCAGTTACAAAAATATGGGTTAAGGAAGTAAGGACTATTTAAAAATTTGAAAGCAAATTAAGTATAATTCAAACCATAACCATTACGAGGTAAAATTCTCCAGAAAAAAGGGGTTGACCCTGCATGAATTGGCGTGGAAAACCGCTTGTCAGTCATGAGGTTATTGTTAATTTGATTGCCGCGACTACCAATAGAAAAAGTTTGAAAGTAAGAGCTGAACTCGATTCTGCACATTACCCAAAAGGGATAAAAGTAACAGATGAAGAGATTAAAGCAATACAAATTGAGCGGGATGAGTTTCATGGTGAATGGAATTATTCAATCTTGCCAATTTGAAAACAAGGAGCCATGTTAATATTTTACAGCCATAGCGTCCATGCCGGGCTTACACAAAAACAGGAAAAATAAAAAATGAAGAAACAGGTTTTATCAATTTTGGGAGTAAGTATTCTTGCCTTTAGCATCATAAGCACAGTAGGGACAATACCGGTTAGTGCCGCGACTTATTTCGGTTTTGATGACTATGGCGGCGGCTGGTATGATGCAGAAAAAAGCCCGAGCAACACAGAAGACGATTTTATGTGCTGGGCAGCGACAGCTTCCAATGTCCTGGCTTGGACCGGGTGGGGCAGCAATTTTGGCAATGATGCTGATGCTATATTTAAATATTACCAGGATCACTGGACACCTGTTGCTGGTTCGCCCTCCTACGCCTGGAAATGGTGGTTTGACGGAAGCAATGCCATGTCAGGAGTTGATGGTTGGTCACAAGTAGACGTTGCGGGGGGCAGCTTCTGGGATCCGCCGTACAATTTTTTTGACTACTTCCATTTTGAATTGAAGGATGATACGGCCATGATAACCATTGCTGACTACCTTCATGCAGGGTATGGGGTGAGCCTAATAATTAGCTATGATAACAGCGTTGAACATGCCATAACTGCCTGGGGGTATGACTACGATGAGTTGGGTAACTATTCAGGGATATGGATTACTGATTCTGATAATTCAAAATCTGAAGGTGATAACCCACCAAACATTTTAAGCTACTTCGATGTAGCACTAGATACAAATAGCAACCGATGGTACTTGCAAGACTACTACTACGAAAGCAGCGATTGGTATATCGATAGCGTTATGGCCCTTGATAAAGCCCCTGTACCTGTACCGGCAACCATACTTCTCTTTGGCTCTGGTTTAGTGGGTTTGGTAGGCACAAGACTCATAAGAAAAAAGAAATAGCAACAACAGGGCAATTAAGGGCCGCGCAAAAATAACTTTACATTTTAAGCGTCGATACATCCCGCCTGACTACGTTCCGAAAGTGTAGAAATATCTTGATATTACTACACTTTCGCGCTTTGCCAGACGGACGCCTCAACACTTTCCTAACCGAAAACCACTGTAAAAACGGATAACTTCCTGATAAAAACATGAATAAAAAAATTATAATCGATCATAAATATTGCGGATATAAACATATCGGTAACGGCGGATATGTTTGCGGAGTAGTTGCCGGCCATATTGATGGCGCAGCAAAGATTACCCTTGTGACATCACCCCCTGTGGATCATTCAATGATTCTTGAAAAGACCGGTAAAAAGGTTCTTTTGAGAAACGGTGATGTTATAGTAGCCAAAGGAGAGCCATCTTCTCTGAAAATTGATGATCTCCCCGAACCTCCCACTTTTGAAGAGGCCGTGGAAGCTTCCCAAAAATCTATTGCAGCAAAGGGCAGTTTGAGCCCGGACTGTTTTGTATGTGGCAGCAATAGATTAAAAGGGGAAGGATACAGATTATTTCCGGGGCATCTGTTAAAGAATGAATCTGTAGCAGCCCCCTGGATTCCCCATGATTCCCTTGCAGATGAATCAGGATTTATCAAGCCTGAATTTGTTTGGGCCGCCCTTGATTGCCCCGGGGCATATGCTGTTTTTGATGAAAATATAAAAGGGACTATACTCCTGGGACAACTCACCGCCGATGTAAGGGAAACTTTAAAACCTGAAGAGGAATATATTGTTACAGGCTGGAAAATTGGAAACCAGGGGAAAAAATATTTTGCAGGATCAGCCGTTTTTTCAAAAAAAGGGAAATTATGCTCCGTGGCAAGCTCTGTCTGGTTTGTTGTTGATTGATATGTTCTACCTTTCTCTTCCTTTTCGAAGGATATTTACTATTTCTTGAGTCGTAATACGAGCTTTAATTGAAGGGACATCTAAAGGTGAAAAAGCTATCTTTTCTGGAACCAACGCAAAAGTTCGCCCGTCTTTCCGTTTAATTAGTACCTTTCCAGTATTTTCAGCCTGTTCAAGAACTATGGCGAGCTTTTGGCGAGCTTCTGAATATGTATAAACTTGCATTTTAGACCTCCATTGTTTTAATGTTGAGATTTAGAGCAGCTTTTTTTAGCTTTCGATCCAGCGTCAATAGCGGTACTTTATGTTTGATAGCACAATCCAGAAAATAGGCATCGTATGCATACATGTTGGCTTGTTTGGATATTTTTAAGGCATTAACAAAATCTGGTTATATATACCTTAGAGGGATACTATCAAAAATAGCAAGACCCTTTTGGGCTTCATCAAGTGTCAATCTATTTTGTTTAAACATAGCCGAGAAAGCATTGCCAATTTCCCATGGAATAGAGCCAGGCCCAATGAGTGTATTCCCAATGGTAAGTTCAACAATTCTATTACGTTCGGGTTCACCAACAATAACTGCAATTAATGCAGATGTATCAATTACAACATCCATTTTTACCCCCAAATTATGCATTGCGGACAAAATTGTACAACAGTGAGCTTGTTTGTCAAGTGTTAAGAGGTATAGATGCCCACATGAATAATTTAAATGGGTTACTGGTCGTCGGAGTATTGCAATACGCCTTTCTCCCCCAGGCCTTGTGCCAAATTTTAATCAGGCTATACCTGTTGCGTGTCTTAAATCAGCGCAGCTGAATAGTCATAAAAAAATCTACAATTTTCTATTATGGATGAAAAAGTAAAAAAGATACTGGAAACAGATTTTATACTGGATACTAATGGGCCTGACAAAGTAATACCTTTATCAGAATCGATAAAGGCACATATAACTTCCGGCCAGAAGGTACACATGGGCATGGGGGCAAATGCTGCTGTAAGGGAGATAATCAGGACATTTCATGGTACAGGATTAAAATTTGATCTGATAACAGAATTTATGTTTTTCAGTCATCTGGATCTTATCCACTGCAATCTTGTTAAAAAACTTATTACAGCTGGTGTTGGTGAAACCCGCAAGCTTAGCCCCAGTAAAACTTTAAACAGAGCCATAAAAAATGGGACACTGGAGCTTGAATCCTATTCCCTTGCTTCATTCATTCAAAGGCTCATGGCTGGAGCAATGGCAGGTTTTATGCCGACCGTATCCCTTATGGGAAGCACCATGGCCAAACTGCATACCCATGCCTTTAAGACCATTGACCACCCCTTTGAGCCTGGAAAAAAAGCTGGGGTCATAAAGGGGCTCAACCCCGACATATCAATTATCCATGCCTGGGCAGCAGATCAAAGTGGAAATGCCATAGTTTTGCCCCATCACTTTACAGCAGAGGAGACATGGGGCGCATGGGCGAGCCGTGGGGGAGTAATAATTACCACGGAAAAAATTGTTTCCACAGATTTTATACGCAAATATAATACCCTGGTAAATATTCCCCAGTACATGGTAAAATCTGTCTCCCTTGCGCCCCTCGGCTCCCATCCCGAAGGGATAATGAATTGGGGTTTTGCCGATTTTGATGCCTATGAATATGACTGGGACTTTATCAATGACCGTCAAAAAGCCCTTGATAAAGACCGTCTTGACCAGTGGATAAAAGAATGGGTATTCGATTGCCCGGATACCAGGGAGTATTTGGACAAGCTCGGTTCAGAACGTATATCTTCCCTAAGGGGCCGAGCCCACCCGGAGTACTGGAAAATAAATGCCTATGAAAAAGGAAAAAATATATCTTCTTCCAAAAAATATACTCCCCGGGAAAAAATGGTGGTAATGGCATCGAGAAAAATTCTTGAAAGGGTTTTAAAAAAAGATTATAAGACGATTCTTTCAGGGGGAGGGGTCGCTTCCATGAGCGCGTGGCTTGGCCATCGTGAGCTTAGAAAGCATGGAAATTTTGCGGAGATTGTTGTAGGTTCGGGACAGTTTGGATTTACCCCTTTGCCCGGGGATCCATTTATTGCCAGTTTCACAAGTTTATCAACCTGCAAAATGATTACCAGTGGGGTCAACTGTTACCAGGCACTCATCGGAGGTAACAACAAAAAAAGTATAAGCATCCTGGGTGGCGCACAGATTGATAAATCAGGGAATATAAATTCAGCAATTGTTTCCACTCCCCAGGGGGATATTTATCTCACAGGTGCAGGGGGTGGGGGTGATGCATGCAAGGCTTCCGAAGTCCTGGTTGTTATGGAACAGACAAAAAATCGGTTTGTGGAAAAAGTACCATATATAACATCATCAGGTGAAACAATAAAAACCGTTGTTTCCACCCTTGGAATTTTTGAAAAAGATGAGAATAATGAGCTTATTTTAACAGCCTGCTTCCACAATCCCATGGCTTACGATATAAAAGAGAACATAGAATTTATAAAAGAAAACTGCGGATGGGATTTAAAGGTATCCCCAGGGATAATCAAACTTCCAGAACCGGAAAGTGAAGAACTGATAAGACTCAGGCTCATAGATCCCGATGGGGAACATACATCGTAATTATTGGGGTTGGTTTTAATTTTGACCTGCTTGGGGTATGAGGCGGAATTTAAGCTGCGGGATATCTCTTTCCAGAAAAATTCTTATGAAATTTTCTCTCCACGTCGAACTGCTCCTGCCATTTAACAG
Organism: Desulfobacteraceae bacterium; assembly: GCA_030592105.1. The sequence goes on along the minus strand of JAUVKE010000030.1, from coordinate 6,274 downwards.
TTATAAAAATATGATTGAAATATTTGGATTAAAAGGGTAGAATAAAAGTTTAAGATTTAAATATAAAGGGCGTCCTAAAATAAAACCGATGTGGAGACTATGATGAGTCAGGTTGAAATAAAAAAAAGCTTTGATGAAATAAACGACAAAATAAAAAAAGGGAAGGCTGTTGTTGTTACAGCCGAAGAGATGATTGATATTGTCGCGGATCAAGGAGTTAAAAGCGCATTTAACAAGGTAGATGTCGTAACAACAGGCACATTCGGCATAATGTGTTCATCTGGAGCGTTCATCAACATCGGTCACACAAACCCTAAAATAAAAACATTTAAAACATGGTTTAATGATGTTGAGGCTTATTCAGGAGTTGCCGCTGTGGATTGTTACCTGGGAGCAACCCAGGTTCGGCAGTTTGACCCCCTGAACAAGGTTCACCCTGGAAAGTTTGAATACGGGGGGGGGCATGTGATAGAAGATCTTCTTTCAGGAAAAACAGTCAAACTAAAAGCCGAGGCATACGGGACTGACTGCTACCCGCGCATGGAGTATGAAACAGAGATAAAATTGAAAGATTTACGGGATGCTTTTCTATATAATCCCAGAAATTCTTACCAAAACTACAACTGCGCAATAAATCTCTCCAAGCAGACCATCTACACCTATATGGGAATTTTACGTCCCAACGCAGGAAACGCCACTTATTCCAGTGCCGGGCAGTTGAGCCCTTTGCTAAATGACCCATTTTACTGGTCCATCGGCTGCGGTACAAAAATTTTTCTTGGGGGTGCATGTGGAGCTGTAACATGGCAGGGGACCCAGCATTCTCCAGAAGCAAAAAGGTATAAAAATGGTATAGTAAGAGAGTCGGCTGGAACAATTGCCGTAACTGGAAATCTCAAAGAAATGTCTCCAGAGTTTGTGCGGGGTGCTTCTATTACGGGGTATGGATGTTCCATCATGATGGGGATAGGAGTTCCCATACCTATTTTAAATGAGGATCTGGCCTATTTTACAGGACTATCGGATAAAGATATATACTGCCAGGTGGTAGATTACGGAATAGATTATCCAAATAAAATTGATCGTTCCCATGGCGAGGTAAGTTATGCTGATCTTAAAACAGGAAAAATAGATGTTATGGGAAAAACGATTCCGGCAGCCCCCCTTTCAAGCTATCCAAAGGCTCTTCAAATTGCAAAAATTCTAAAAAACTGGATACTCAAAGATAATTTTACATTGGGAGCTCCCCAAATACCTTTTCCGACTGTCCCCTTTCAAAGGGAAGATGAATGACCTACCAGGAAAGGTTTTACAGAAATTTTTCCAACACCGAAAGATGGAAAAGCTACAGAGTAAAAGTAGAATCCACTGATCTTTATATAAAAACAAAAGAAATTTTGTCTTTACAGGCCAAAAATATTGTTGAAAAACTCAGGGCTGAGACAAAAAAACATATAAAAAAACAAAAAAGTTTTTTAACATCACTGGAGCCTGTGAAACGGCTTGAAAAAAACTTTTCATTAATAGACAAAATGTATTCAGCTTCTGAAGCTGCGAATGTGGGACCCATGGCAGCAGTTGCAGGGGCAATTGCCCAGGCTGTTGGAGAAGAACTTCTCAAGGAGGCATCAGAAGTAATCATTGAAAATGGTGGAGATATATTTTTACATCTGGTTGAGCCCGCTGTAATTACAATTTTTGCAGGGGATTCACCATTTTCCGGCAAAATTGCTCTTAAAATAGATCCCTGTCAAACTCCCCTTGGAGTATGCACTTCCTCAGGAAGTGTTGGCGACTCTCTGAGTTTTGGCGGGGCAGACGCTGTAACAATTATTTCTCGGGACACTGCAACAGCAGATGCAGCTGCAACCGGAACTGCCAATTTGATAAAATCGGATAAAAACTTCCATAATGCACTGGAATATGCGATGGATATCAAAAATGTTTCGGGGGTAATAATAATTTATCAGGATAAAATTGCAGCAAAAGGGGATATTGAGTTTTGCACACCATGAGCAAATGATTCTTCTTTTAATGCTTTCAATTTTGAAAGGTTACCAATAAATGAGTATAAAATCGAGAAATGTTCTCCTTATATTCGGGCAGCAGGCAATACACGAGCCCATACTTTATAACCTAGCAGTTGATTATAAGATAGTGTTCAATATTTTGGAGGCGAGAATATTTCCCAGGCAGGAGGGGCGTATGATACTCCAGCTTCAGGGGAGCATAGAGGATATTGATAAAGCCATCAAATACATGCAGGGAGAAAAAGTTGAAGTTGAATTTTTGGCTGACAAAATTAAAAGGGATGATGATAAATGTATTCATTGCGGAGCATGCACGTCTGTATGCAGGACAGAAGCATTGTGCATAGATCGTAAAACCATGGAGGTACTTTTTTTCCCGGAAAAATGTATTGCCTGCGACCTTTGCAAAATCGCCTGCCCCGTGGGTGCGGTAATTGGAACATCCATTGATATGGATCTATAGATTTTCACATAAATAATTTCACTGCGTTATCGGTCGTCGGAGTATTACAATACGTCTTCCTCCCTCTGGCCTTGTGCCAAATTTTAAAGTCGGGTAATTATCTGACATATCTATATAGATTTTCAGGGGTTGGTTTTAATTTCGGCCATTTTGGGATATGAGTGGCTCAAAATATAACCAGTCCCGATTTTCGGGATTAACGATTTCACTCACCGGTGGAAGATATACTTAAGTATTATCTTCTTGCTTGTCCCCTTTTGTTGGAGAAAGGGAGTCGTATTGTCATAATATTCCTACAACGATAACGCAGTGAAATTATAAGATAAAAACAGATATACGGTGAGCCTTTGTTTGCGATATCCGTTATACTATTGGGAGGAAATTTGTCTTGACTCATTTTAAAAAATTATTTAAACCGATTACCTTAAAAGGCCTGGAACTTAAAAACAGAATTGTCATGCCTCCAATGCGAACAGATCTTGCCGCCGCAAGTGATGACATGATAACCGAACGTCTTGTTGAGTATTACGCCCAACGTGCAAAAGGGGGAGCAGGCCTTATAATTGTGAACATGCGGAAGTTCTTCCCCGAACATCCCGCGCCAAGGGGTGGAAACCTTTATATATAGGCGAAGATAAAAGAATCTCTCAGCTAAAAGTGCTGGCTGATACTATACACCAGAATGGCGCCAAAGCAGGGATACAATTACTCCACTGGGGAAGACTTTTTTCAACGGATGTAACAGGAGTAAGCTCGGTTGCGCCATCAAGTATTCCTGTGGGTATTTTTTATAAATCTGATTCAGCAACCCCTCCGGACCTTCCAAAAGAACTGACTCCAAAAGAGATAGAAGAGCTTGTTGATATTTTTGCAAAAGCTGCTCTCAGGGCTAAAAAAGCGGGGTTTGACATGGCAGAAATGCATTTTGGCCATGGATACCTGGTGCATGAATTCTTTTCCCCCTATACAAATAAACGGACAGATGAATATGGGGGGGATGCAAATGGAAGGGCAAAATTTGCCTGTGCAATTTTAAAACGAACACGGGAAATGGTGGGCAATTTCCCCATAAGTGTCAGAATAAGCGGGGATGAATATATTAAAGGGGGAATGACATTGGATGACACTAAAATCATTGCCCCGATGCTAGAGGCGGCCGGCGCTGATTTTATTCATGTTTCCGCAGGGACATACCCTTCAGAGGGAGATGCCAGCTTGTTAAAAGCCACATCAACTCCGGCCATGATATTTCCCAGGGGTTGTTTTGTCCATCTTGCCGAAGGTATTAAAAAAGTAGTTAATATTCCTGTGATTGCTGTGGGGAGAATCAATGACCCAGAGTTAGCTGATGAAATTCTTGTTCAGGGAAAGGCTGATCTGATCTCCATGGGAAGAGCCTTGATTGGTGATCCTGAACTTCCAAAAAAGGCGGAACAGGGACGATTGGATGAAATTAGAAGATGCATAGGATGTAACCGTTGTATAGATTCTTTAATGGCTTTTGTGGATCCTTTAAATTATGTTAAATGTTCAGTTAATCCTGCCTCGGGAAATGAAAAAAAATATCGTATAAAACCGGTGGATAATCCCAAAAAGGTACTGGTGGTGGGTGGTGGCCCGGCAGGGATGGAAGCCGCCAGAATTGCCGCGTTAAGGGGGCACAATGTAATGCTCCATGATAAAACCGACAAACTGGGAGGAGCCTTGAATCTTGCTGTTGCCCCCCCCCATAAGGATGAAATTCAAAATCTCATAGATTTTCTCTCCATCCAGGTTGCCAAATTAAATATCGATATTACACTTAACAGCCTGGTAACTCCTGAAATTATTGAAAAGATAAAACCGGATGTCGTCATTATTGCAGCAGGAGCAGAACTTTTAATACCTGCGATTCCAGGTTTAAAGCGGGATAATGTAACCAATGCTTATGATGTTCTGGCAAAAATAAAAGAACCCAAAGGTAAAATTATTATTATTGGGGGCGGGCTGATAGGGTGCGAAACAGCAGATTTTTTGTCCACCGGAGCTAATGAGGTCACCATTGTTGAAATGCGTAAAAAAATTGCATTTGACGTTGGTAAAAACAGCAGGCCATTCCTCCTGCAGCGGCTTTATCAGAAAAAAATAAAAATGTTAACAAGTTCCCCTGTTAAAGAAATAACTGCTGATGGGGTACTGCTAACCGATAAAGATGGGAATGAACAAACCATAAAAGCAGATGCTGTGGTGCTTGCCACAGGGCTTAAATCCAACCAAAAACTTTTAAATGAATTACAGAAAAGCTCCGCAGATATCTACACTGCCGGGGATTGCATTGAACCCCGCAGAATACTCGACGCAATTCATGAAGGGTTTAATATTGGATTTAATGTATAGACCGTAGGGGCAGAATCCATTTCTGCCCCCATTTTTGCCCCATATCATTTTTGGCAAACATGGATGGTCGGATATGGAATCCGCCCCTACCGCACAGGTCGAAATCTTTATACTAAGTTAAGTGTTCGCCCAAAGCTCTATATCCCATGATGGCTTCGGCCAGTTTTAAATCTTCCTGGTCTGTTATTTTAATATTGAATCTGCTACCATTTAATATTTTCACCTTAACGCCCAAAAGCTCCACAAGAGATGCATCATCTGTCCCTGTGAATCCTTTACACAGGGCATTTTCATGGGCTTTTTTTATTATTGGGGCAGAAAAAGCCTGGGGGGTCTGGGCAAGCCATACACCCTTTCTTATGAGTGTATCTGTAATCCAGGATAAATCGTCACTTTTTTTCAAGGTATCATATGCAGGTATCCCCTGTATACATGCACCGAATTCCTTTGCTCCGGCAATGCATGCCTCTATCTGCTCTGGCCGTATAAAGGGACGTACACCATCATGTATGAGTATTATCCTGCTTTTATTATTTACCGCCCTGATTCCATTGTATACAGATTCCTGACGTTTTACACCCCCTGCAACAAGACTGGGGGTTATTGACAATCTGCTTTGGGGGATTATCTTTTTTGTACAAAAATCGAAATCTTTTTCAGGGATTACAATTAGAATTTCATCAACCAAATTGCAGGCACCCATGGCGGTGAGGGTATGACTTAACAGAGGGCGACCCCCAAGATCAAGATACTGCTTGGGGGTTGAAATATTCATTCTGGCCCCCTTGCCGGAAGCCAATATAATTGCCGAAACCATAGGGTTATTTTAAATAGTCCAATTCTTCGGGAAGGTCGATTCCCCTCCCCATGGTATTTTCACCATAATTTACGCCAGCAAGTATTTTAATATCCTCCAGGGAACGGGTATCACCTTCAAAAATGACTTCAGAGATATTCTCCTTTTGAATTTTTCCCCCTGCCCATTGAATATCCAGAACACTACTTGCATCAAACCTGTCATTATTAACACATAATTCCACCTGTCCGCCATAATGCTGAACAATTTTGGCCACCAGAAGACTCGGTCTGCTGTGAAAACCCAAATTAAGGGGGATTCCCACGGTAACTGCAGATCGCTCTATATTTTCATTTAAAATATCTTTTGCTATACTTTTACCCGTTGAAAGGAAATGACACACATAAAAAAGGCCGAAATTGATTGTCCGATCTAAAATGGCCTCTTTGCTTATCAAGTCCGCTAAACGGTCATGGGTGTTTTTATAAACATTTTTATATCCAACATCATAAAGATGCCGTTCGTAAAAATGTAATAAACAGCCCATTGCCTGAAGCAGGTGAAGAACCAGAGAAAAGGTGCTGCGGAGGCTTTTCAGTTTTTTATCAC
>JAUVKE010000302.1 GCA_030592105.1 Desulfobacteraceae bacterium | reverse complement strand
TGTCAGACTATCTTAAGCCTGATAACACATCTAAAATGTTTTTATAAATTTTAGTTAGATAGTGTATATGACTTAAAATTACGTGTCAATGTTAAAATATATGTATAAATGTTCACATAAATAATTTCACACCCTTACCTGGAAATGTATAGTTATGCTGATTGCAGGTTTGAATAATCCCGTGGAAATGGTTTGCCATTATGAAGTGTGCAGAATGTGATATGGTTAATTCTATTTTTCACAATATTTTATAAAAGATTGAACGCAGGATGTTTCTCCATTTTTGCAGGAATCGATATAATTCATAAAGCTGATGAATTTTTCCATGGAGACCGCATCCATCGCATGTTCCATGCGGCATGCCGTAGTGTTTGCGGTTTCTTCATCTATCTGAAGCACATTGACTAGAAAAGCATGAAAAACATTATGCCGTTTGGTTACTTCTTCGGCAATGGCGCATCCTTTTTCTGTCAGAGTAATATAACCATACTTTTCCCAGTTAATCAGACCTTTTTTGTTGAGGGATTTCAGTGCCCCTGTAACAGAGCCTGGAAGGACTCCCATTTTTTCAGCAATATCCTTTCCCCTTGCTACTTTTTTTGTTTTTTCCAGTGCAAGTATTGTTTCAAGATAATCTTCGAGATTTGCAGACAGCATCTCCTTTTCCATAGATTCCCCCTTAAAATTTTTAGCGATCATAACTTTTTTTGGGCATCGGGTCAACTATAAAATATCGTAACTATTCAGCTAATATGTACGGCAACAGGTATAATCTGATTAAACCTGCTGCCTATCCTAAATCAGCAACGCTGAATAGTTACATATCTTTTACATTCGTCCTTGTCCCTGTTTTCCGGGACGCTTAAGGAATATGCTCAGGATGGCTCCTGCTGACAAAATAATGCCTCCTGTTAAAAAGGCTGCTGAATAATATCCGGTTTTATCGTAAATATAGCCGGCATATGGAGCTCCTATTGCCCCCAGGGCAGTTCCTCCAAAAATCAGGACTCCGAAGATAGTACCGGAATAGGCTGTCCCAAAAAAATCGATGTTTTTTTTAATAATTAAAGGCAAGGTCCCCCCGTATCCCAGCCCGTAAAGAATTGCAACAATGTAGACTTCTTGTAAATTATTTGCCCGTATCAGTGAAAATAATAAAATTGCCTGGAGCATAAGAGATGCAGGAAGCAGGTTCTTTGAATTGTATCTGTCTGCTGCTCCTCCAATTGCTATTCTTCCTATTATGCCGCTTCCTCCAATCAGGGTCAGAACAAAAGCTGCCTGAATATGCCCAAACCCCATATCATCCATATGGGCGACCAAGTGCGTGGTGACAATGGTGAGTCCAAAAATAAGTGTGATAAAGATACACAGCAACAGCATGAACGCCGGGGTTTTCACCGCTTCCTTTAACCGGTAATCTTTGTTTATTATTTTGTTATTTTCTTTCTGGATATTATTATCCGGTCTCTTAAAAATATTTACAGATGGTTCCCTGAAGAACATTGTTACAGGAAATCCAATAACTCCAATGAAGAGTCCCATGATAATCAATGATGTTCTCCAGCCATATGTTGTAATAAGATATCTGGTGCATGGGGGAAAGATTATCTGTCCCACACCAACTCCGGCGGCTACAATACCGATGGCCAGGCCCCTTTTTAATACAAACCACCTTGTGACAGCTGTAATGGGGGGAACATATGCTGCACCCATTCCGAATCCTACGATTACGCCAAAAGATAAATAGAGATGAACAGGCTCTGTTATTTTTGACATGTAATAATATCCCATGGCGATAATAATTGTGCTCACCGATGTTACCCATCGGGCACCATATTTATCACTTAAATATCCCATGAGTATTCCGGAGGCGCCATGGATAAACATATATACCGCAATGGCCCCTGAAGTGAGGGCTCTGTTCCAGCCAAGTTCAGAGAGAATAGGCTTTAAAAAAACGCCAAAACAATAGTATGAACCATATAAAAGCATTACCAGGAAAAAACCGGCCAGTACCACATCCCATGCATTATCCTGGGTATCTAAATTTAATTTTTTCATTTGCTTTCCATTTCTAAAAATTATTTTTTCAGAAATGAATAGCAGAAAACATTTAAAATGGGTAGATTTTTTTTAGGAGAACCGTTAAAATTTTTTCTCAATACTCACAACTGGCCCAAGATAAAACCAAGCCCACAATATATTTTTAATCTCATAAATGCGGCGTTGTGTTATCTCCATACCTTAATTCATCATTATCTCACACCTGTTTTTGCTTCAGGCAGAAAATATCACTTTGTATGGATCGCTTCCCGCTCCTGCTATTTGCTGCGCCATTTGCTGTTTGCCTGAAAACTTTTTAAGTTCCGAGATGTAACTCATTTGCTCATCAAAACCGAGGGTGGCCAGATAATGAGATACTTTGGTTCTGGAAAAACCGAAAAGGGGGCTGGATTTAAGTCCCATTGGAAAAAATGTTTCAAAATCGACTCCGGCATCCCTGGATGCCTTTTTTATATCAAATCCCAAAATAACTCCTTCACAGGTATCCTGAACCTGGTTAACACGAATCACGGTGGCAAAAGTGACAACATCTTCAGAGATATAAGCCGCAAGTTTATCTGCCCCAAACTGCATGGAAAGCATCTGTTTTTGTCCGGCTGAGGAGGCATAAATCAGTTGGAGGATATCCATCCCGCATGTGGGCGGAGCAAAAACAAACAGGTAATTATCCCCATTGCCCAAAGATAAATTTTGCTTCAGATATTGATGAACAAAAAAACCTGCAAAATTTCCTGGACAGGCGCCGCCATGCAGTTCGGCTCCTTTCAACACATACCATGGAACCTTCCGGAACCAGAGAGAGCCAATGCTGCCGACCTGGTTTAAAGTCTTTGGGCCAATAAGTCCTTCTGCAATCTTCTCCCAGTTTTCATACTCCAGAAGTACAGCCGGAGAGGCATCAAAGATCTGGCTTTTGAATTTTCTATTTTCCCATTTGATAAAAACCGTCTTGCCGGTATTGTTTCGGATGGAAAACCAGGCAGGTGTATCACAGTCAGTCAATGCCCCTAACAGAGAGCCCCTGCCTGCGGTACAGCCGGTCAACTCCGAGAGTGTATCTATTAACGGAACAGATCGATTATTATCAATCTGTCCGTATCCGGCATTTGTAATAACAAGCATTCCGGAATCGCCTTTTTTTGATCCCAGTTCGTCCATGGCATCCAGAATCGCTTTATTTGCCATCTTGATAAAATTATCCATATTTTTTATAATAAACCTTATATAATTAATGTGTAGGGGCGATCCTCGTGATCGCCCTGATTGTGACAATCCTTGTGATTGCCCTGATTAGGGCGAATACAAAATTTTTAGGGCGAATACAAGATTCGCCCCTACTAATTTATTTAACCATCACATGCCAAGGAACTATCCCTATAAAATCGCATTACCTGAAGTATGAAAAATGATCGTATAGTTGTTTTTCTATTTCCAGGATGTCGGGGTTGCGCAAATTACGTTCACCGAGGGGCACCCTGTTTTTAATATATTTTTGGATCCTGGCCGGCTTTTCACTTAAAACAAAGATTTCATCTCCCAGCATCATGGCAGCGTGGATGTCATGGGTTACAAAAAAAACAGAGCGCTGATTTATGCTCCATAGAGCGGTAAAAGATTTAATCAGGGATGCTTTTAAATCAAGGTCAAGGGATTTAAAAGGCTCATCCA
>JAUVKE010000174.1 GCA_030592105.1 Desulfobacteraceae bacterium | reverse complement strand
TTTCTGTGGGGTGATGTCCATAATCATCCACAAAAGTGATCCCATTTATCTCCATTTTTATTTCCAGCCGGCGCTGAACCCCCTCTATGGTTTTCAGGGAATCTTGAATCACCTTAAAGGGAATATTTAATTCAATTCCCGTGGCAATGCTTGCCATTGCATTATACACATTATGTAATCCCGGAAGATTCAACAGAATATCACCAAGCCTCCGATTTTTAAAATAAACGGAAAATCTTGTTTTCAGGCCTTCAACTTTTACATTTATGGCCTGGAAATCGGCCTGGCTGGTGAGACCGTAAGTTATGAACCGTTTTTTTATCCTCGGAATTATATCCTGTACAGGTTCATCATCTAAACAGAGAACTGCAACTCCATAAAATGGTATTCTGTCAATAAAGCTTACAAAAATATCTTTTATGGCGTCAAAATCATTATAAAAATCGAGATGTTCCCTGTCTATATTGGTTACTATGGCAATGGCTGGTGAATATTTAAGAAAAGACCCATCACTCTCATCAGCTTCAGCCACAATAAAATCACCCTTTCCCAAAACAGCATTGGAGCCTGCACTTTTAAGCTTCCCCCCTATAACCACTGTCGGGTCATATCCTGCCTTATCCAAAACAGATGCAATAATCGATGTGGTTGAGGTCTTCCCATGGGCCCCTGCAACAGCAATACTATACTTTTTCAGGCGCATAAGTTCCGCCAGCATTTCAGCCCGTGGTATCACAGGGATCGATGCCTGTCTGGCAGCAATAACTTCAGGATTATCATCCTTAACCGCAGAGGAGATCACCACAACATCCACTTCCTGGATATTCCCCTTATCATGCCCTTTAAAAATTGTTCCGCCAAGGGTTTGAAGACGCCGGGTGATGGAAGAGAGCATAAGATCCGAGCCTGATACTTTATAGCCAAGATTAAGCAGAAGCTCGGCTATCCCGCTCATGCCTATCCCCCCTATCCCGATAAAATATATATGATATTTTTTTGAAAACATTATCCCTTTTCCATATTTCTGACCTCTGCCGGCAAACAGGAATCAAAAATCAAATCATAACAATCATCAACAATCTGTCGTGCTGCATGGGGCATTCCAAGGTTCCCGGCATTTGCTCCCATTTTTGCAAGAAGGTCGGGGTTTGAGGCATAATATTCGATCTTCTCAGCCAGCAGTTTTCCTGTTACATCTTTTTCCAAAATCATTTCTCCTCCCTCCTGCTCTACAACAGAGGCTGCGTTTAAAACCTGGTGGTCATCCGCTGCAAAGGGAAAAGGAATAAATATAGCAGGTTTGCCCAGTGCCGTGATTTCCGCCACTGTTGATGCCCCTGCCCTGCAAATAATAAGATCAGCCTTTTCGTACTGCTGCCGCATGTCATGGAAAAATGATTCCACCATCCCAGAAAGTCCGCAGGACCGATAAAGCTCCCTTAGCCGGTTTTTATCTTTTTCTCCTGCCTGATGAACAAAGTGATAATCCCCAATATTTTTCAAATGTTCCATTGCTTCTGCCACAGCCTTGTTAACAGCATGGGCACCCTGGCTCCCCCCTGTGATAAAAAGATTAAACCGGGAATTTTTTCGCTCTTTTTCTTTTTGCAGTACATTTTTTATGTTTTTTTTCAAGTCTCCCCTTATGGGATTTCCTGTGAAAATAATTTTTTCTGAATCTTTTTTAAACTTTGTATTTTTAAATGAAACATATACACGGGACGCAAAACCAAAAAGAATACGGTTAGTAATCCCGGGGAGAGCATTTTGTTCGCATAAAACTATTTTTATACCAAGGAGCATGGCTGCCAGAGCAACAGGCCCAGATGAATAACTTCCCATCCCCATGACAATATCCGGTTTAAACTCTTTAAGGATTCTAATTGATTGAAATATCCCCACAGGAATTTTCAATGCCGATCTCAACTGTTTTATTAATCCCCGTCCCTTTATCCCTTCAGATGTTATGGACTTTAATCTGAACCCGGCTTTGGATAAAGTTGAAGTTTCAAAACTGTTTCCCGTACTGACAAAAAGTATTCTTGTATTAAAATCTTTTTTTAAAAATTCCTGAGCCAGAGCTATTCCCGGAAAAAGGTGTCCCCCTGTTCCGCCTCCAGCCATGAGAATGCCCAGGGTTGGAGATGCACCTGTTGTCTCCTCCCCTTTTTTCATTTTTTATTTGACCTTCCTATGTTCATCAGTATTCCCATGGATGCCATAAAAATTAAAAGGGATGTCCCGCCATAACTGAGAAAAGGGAGGGTAAGCCCTTTAGTGGGGAGAACACCCATTGTAACCCCCATATTTGTAAAAGCCTGCAAGCCGATTGAAGTTGTAATACCTATGGCCAGTAATGAGCCGAACAGATCCGGCGCATTATTTGAAATCATGAGCCCTTTCCATAAAATAAAGCTGTAAATAATAATTATTAAGAGAACACCACATAACCCCAGCTCTTCTCCTATGATTGAAAATATAAAATCGGTATGGGGCTCCGGAAGATAAAAGAGTTTCTGCAAACTTTTTCCCACACCCGCACCCCACACACCTCCTGAGTCAAAGGCTATAAGGGATTGAATAATATGATGCCCTCCATCCTGTTTATACTTCCATGGGTCAATAAAGGCCAGAAACCGCCTTAGCCTGTAATCGGAAAAATATATAAAGCAAAAAGCAACAGGGGGTATCAATGCAAAAAAAAATGACAAATGTAAGAAACAGACCCTTCCGGCAAAAAGAATAACCAGCGTGACCACCCATAACATGGCAACTCCACCGAAATCAGGTTGAAAAATTATCAACCCGGTAAATATACCAAGGAGTAAAAAATGTGGTAAAAGGCCCCTGGAAAAAGCCTTTATAATATTCTGCTTTTTATCCAGCGAATAGGCCAAAAAGATTATCATGGCAAACCGGGCAAATTCCGATGGCTGAAATGACTGGCCTAAAATATAAAGCCAGCGTCTGGCCCCCCCTGCAGAATATCCCAGGGGAGTAAAAACCAGAATAAGCATGACAATGGATAATATGAGCAGGGGATAGGCTAAACGTTGATAATATCTGTAGGGGAAATGTGCGCAAAAAAACATTCCCACCAAACCGATTAATGCGTAAACAGCCTGCCTTTGCACAAAAAAATATTCCCCCTTAAATCTTTCCAGTGCCAGTGCGGAACTTGCGCTGTAAATCATTATGATACCTGTCCCCACAAGAAAAATAACAGGAAAAATGAGTTTAAAATCATATCTAAAAAAATTTAATTTTTGCTTATTACCCTTGATTGCAGTCCCCATGGTCAGCCTCGGTTCTCAATTTGCAAAACAGCTTTTTTAAACATCTCCCCCCTGTGGGTATAACTTTCAAACATATCAAAGCTTGAACATGCCGGCGAAAGCAGTATGATGTCTCCGGAGTCTGCGCATGCGTAAGCAGAGGCCACCGCAGTCTCCATGGAAGAGACAGATTGTACGGCAATGGTATTTTCAAAGGCAGAGCATATTTTCTCCTTTGCCTCCCCCATTACTATCAATTCCTTGATTGGTTTACCCCTGTAACATACCAATTCCTCGTACCCCCCCCCTTTGTCCCGCCCACCCATAATAAGTACAACCGGCTCGTCAAACGCCTGGAGGGCTCTTTTAACTGCATCAACATTGGTTGCCTTGGAATCATCAAAAAAAGAAATATTATTTATGGTTGCAACATGTTCCAGCCTGTGGGGAAGGCCTTTGAAATTATTTAAAGCCGATTGAATACCTTTTAATGTTCCATTTACCGCCATTGCAGCCATGGCAGCAGCCATGGCATTTTCCATATTATGCCTTCCTTTTAAATTGTACCCTGAAAAATCGATTTTATTTTTTATATTATTGTCAAAGAAATTTTCCTGCCCCCTATCTCCCCCGGAATTATTCATCGAGGTGTAAAAGAACTTTTTTTTCGGTTTAATCCCTTTGGCGAGCTGTTTTACATATGGATCAGAGCCGTTTAGTATGGCAATGTCTTCTTTTGTCTGATTTTTAAATATTCGTCCCTTGGATTCGGCGTAATTTGCCATATCCGTATATCTGTCCAGGTGGTCTTCCGAAACATTTAGCAAAAGGCTTACCACTGGCCGGAACTCATCGATTGTATCGAGCTGAAAACTGCTTAATTCCGCTACAATTATATCTGCCTTTTCTCCCTGGGAGACATACTCCATAAGGGGCGTTCCTATATTTCCACCCACAAAAACCTTAAAACCTGAATTTTCCAGCATTTGCCCAAGAAGGGTTGTTGTGGTAGTTTTGCCATTAGTGCCGGTTATTCCAATAATCGGTTCTTTAACAAATCTGGATGCAAGTTCAATTTCACCCCACACAGGTATGTTTTTTTCTTTGGCCCTTTTAATATGGGGAATTGTTGATGGGACTCCAGGACTTAAAATTATCAGGTCTGCATTTTCAAAGGTTTCCATCCTGTGGCAACCCGGCTCTGTTTTAATACCTGCCCCACGCAGCCTTGAGAGACAGGGACCCAGCTCTTTTTCCGGCGCAATATCAGTAATTGTAATATCCGCGCCTGTTTTCTTTAAAAATATGGCACAGGCCGTACCGGAAACACCCATGCCAACAACCAGAATTTTTTTATCTTTTAAATTCATATCAATTTAAATTGTAAATAGTTACGTAACTATTCATGATGCTTCCAGGTGTGCTTCAGCTATACATATCAACTAATATAATCAGATAGTTACCTGATCTTAAGTGTACTAAAAGAAATCAGTGCAAGAATTATTGCAACCAACCAAAACCGTACAGTAACCTTGGGTTCAGGCCACCCCTTAAGCTCAAAATGATGATGAAGGGGAGCCATCTTGAAAATCCTGTTTCCATTGGTCATTTTAAAAAAACCGACCTGAAAAATAACAGAAAGGGTCTCTATGACAAAAAGCCCCCCCACCAATATAAGAAGTATTTCCTGTTTTGTAATTATCGCCACAGTACCAAGGGCAGCTCCCGTGGAAAGGGAACCTGTATCACCCATAAACATCTGGGCAGGGTATGTGTTGTACCATAGGAAACCTGCTCCTGCCCCCGCCATTGCTCCGCAAAAAACCGTAATCTCTCCGCAGCCCGGGACAAAATCGAGCTGGAGATAATCGGCTATCTTAAAATGTCCTGACACATAGGCAAAGAGCATATATACCGCAAAGGCTACAATGATCGGTCCAATTGCAAGACCGTCCAGGCCATCCGTCAGGTTAACTGCGTTGGAAGTACTGATAATCACTATGGCGGCAATGGCTATGTACCCCAGGCCGGGATCAAGGGAAATCCCTTTAAAAAACGGGATAGTTACACGTGTTGAAAAATTAGGGTAAAGAGACAATATTATTCCTGCTGTGAGAGCAACTATCAGCTGCAGCATAATTTTTTTTTTTGCGTTTAAACCTTTGTTCTGTTTTTTTACGAGCATGAGATAGTCATCAAGAAAACCTATCAAGCCGAAACAAAGGGTAACAAGAATGACAACCCAAATATAAAAATTAGTCAAATTTGCCCATAGAAAAGTTGAAAGTAAAACCGAGCCAACAATTAGAATCCCACCCATCGTTGGGGTCCCTGCCTTTTCATAATGTTTTTTTGGTCCTTCTTTTCTTATATGCTGCTTGATTTTTAAAGAAGTAAGCTTTCTAATAACCCAGGGGCCCAGCAAAAAACATATTAAAAAAGCTGTCAAACCTGCGTAAATTGCACGAAAAGTTATATATCTAAAAAGATTAAAAGCGGATAATGTTGTATGTAGCGGGTATAATAAGTGATAAAACATAGTTTTATGAATCTTGAAAAAAATTAAATAAATAAAAAAAGTAACTATTCAGCGTCGCTGATTTAAGATACGCAGCAGGAGCAAAAAGGGGTCAGGCCCTGAGTTTGGCATCAGTTGCCCCCTATTACCCCGCCAATCCGGTTACCACAT
>JAUVKE010000248.1 GCA_030592105.1 Desulfobacteraceae bacterium | reverse complement strand
TAAAAAGATTAAAGCAAAACGTTCACAAACAAAAAACCTTCTTTATGCTTAAAAATATAAATTCAAAAACATATGTTCCAGATCAGCCATGTCGCTCTTTGTCTTTTTAACTCAAACCAACAGTATTGCCGCCGAATAGTTTTCAAAAATTATTCGGGAAAAAACGAAGCATAGTTTTAAAATAGTCCCATCAGTGGAAGATACTTTAGCATTGAGACCTGATTTTTTTATGCTCACTGCATATGATCAGGCTGAAGAATATTTTCTTGCAAAGGGGTGGGTTGAGAAAATTAAAGATTTATTTCCTTCCGCAAGAATCATTACAGGGGGCCTGCCTTTAAAAGCAGGCCGGCTGCTTATTTCTGGAACCTTAAAGCCGATTATGCCCTGATGAGGGGTGAAGCAGATTTCACCTTTCCTTTACTTGTCAATGAAATCACCAGAACAAAATTAGAATCTGAACAGTTAAAAGCGATTCCAGGAGTTATGTCTCTTGATAACGGACATCTCTTTGTTAATCGTGAATATCCATCTCTTACCAGAAATCAGCTTGAAACGCTCGATTTCTCTTATTGTTGTATGTATGAAGGAGATATGGTTTCTCTCCTCACAGAGAGAGGGTGCCCTATGGATGCACTTTTTGTTCTCGTATCTTCGGGAAAAGGATCAGATTTTATCAATAAATAAAATATACTTAAAGAAATAGCAGAAAAACCGCACATACAAAGAGTGATGTTTTCCAATGATAATTGGATTTACAGTTTGAGAAGGGCGAACAAGCTTTTTGGAAGGATTATTGAAGAGAAATTAAATCATAGATTTAAGTTTTTAATTAATGGCAGAATCGACAATTTTATAACTAAAGATGAAAAATATTTACCACACGGAATAAATTTGGAGCTTATTGATCTTTTGCAAAATGCAGGCGTGATAAAAATTTCATTTGGTACAGAATCTTTTAATGATGCAGAGATAAAACGCTTAAAACCTGAAGCCCTTTACAAAGCTGTAGATGCCATGCGGCTTACAGCAGTACTTGGCAAAAAAGGTATAACTGTAGTTCATTTTTTGCTTGAACCGAGTCCTGATGCTTTGCCAGAGGAAGCTATAGAATCAACATGCAGACGGCTTGTTGTCATGGAATCTTATTCAGATTATATCGAAAAGAGTGCTTCTTTTGCAAATCCGTCTAAAATTTTTCTTGTCCGTGGGTCAGGTTTAAGCATAACCTCATAAATATTTATAAAATTATTCGGCATTGTTAATTTTGGATAGCTCTGTATATCGCGTTGTATTGAAATAATACAATAAAAAATATCAAAACCTATTCTTATTTAACAATGCCTGGAAAAAGATATCTCAACAGATCGGTCATCAATAAATTTATTGAAAAAACATATCAAAAAATACGGAAATTTAAACTGTTGATGGTCTCATAGAGTAACCGTCACAGTTATTATGTTATAATTTCTTAACCACAGCAGTATCAATTCTTGATAGAGTCATCGCTCTGGCGAAGGCATTTTTAAACTTTGGATTTCGGTCTCTATATTTCTGCGAAGGGAAGTGGTAACCTGTTTTTTATATTTTGTTGTACCTGTCAGGCGATAAGGAACGGGACGTAATAACTTCCACGTTGAATGGATATTTTTAGACCAGGAAGGTTATTCTAATGATTATCAATCAACCTCAGGCACATTTTATATTTGGTTATCATCCTCAAATATATGATGGTCATTCGTATATTGCATATAAAAAAAAGCCATTAACCAATAAGGAATATCTTGATTATTGGGGAAAATGGATTTTATTTGGTTCCAGAGCCAGGCATGATGAAATCGGAAAAGAGCTGGATCCTTATGTGGATTCATCGGTTATTCCCTGTTTTAAATATGATAAAAAGCCGCTTATAAACCTCGGAATGGAAGAATGTATAATGTCTGTTTACTGTGATCTGCGGAATAGAGAACATGTCTGGGAGATACTGGCAAATAACGGAGGAAGGCTGAAAGCATGGATCTTCGACAGGGAGACAATACAGATGTGGCTCCCCGGGGGAAGATTGCTTGAGCAATGGATCAAATCAGAAAAATTAAATGAGGATGAGGCAGCAGAAGTCAGGTTAGATTCTGACAATCGATTTTCCATAATTTTTGACTTTCCAGACAGAATTTTTGCGGGCTGGCCACAGTAAATGAAAAAAATAGAAATTATTACAGGGGATTCAAATGGCTACCATAAATAAATTACATTTAGGGTATTCCGAATACTGGAGAAAGAATATATCAGCTGTTGAAACGCAGGAGCTTGTCAGGGTTTTACTGGCATTGCGTAAAGTTGGAAGACATATAGCCTCTAATTTAAAACCGATTGAATGGAGACCATACCTGCCCTGTGAGCCTTCAGTGATAGGTATTGATATTAATTTCGCCAGTGGTGACTATCCTCTTCCTCCTGGAAAGATGGATATTCTGGTGGGAATTACAGCAAGAGAGGCCTTTTGTTGTAAGATTCTTTCTGACATTGTATATCTTAATATAAAAAAAAAGCTGGGAAAAATTTCAGAAAATCATGAATATTTACTAAACCTCTTAATCGGTATTGGTGAAGATATCTTTATCATGACCCTTGCCAAAGATACTGTCTGGAAATATTATCTTCCAAAGTGCTGGAATTATATCAGGCCGCCATATAAACCAAACACCAGTGAACCGGCTATTTTAACATTCCTTTATTTATTTGCTGATTATATTTTTTTGGATAAGCTTGCTGTAAATATGAATCCTGCATATCATGATCTGTTTCAAATATTTTTAAATGCAAAGGATGCTATTAAAAATAGTATTAATGAGATTTCGATTTCAAAAAGATGTATTTTAAGAGCAAATATTTATTTGAACCTTTGGTATGAAATTATGCGTATGGAATGGGCTGATGAAGAGCCTTTTACAGAAGGAACAGAGATTTACGAAGAATCTGATTCTGATGATGAACAGGAGGATTGTGACGATTCTATAGATGATATGGAATCCTCTGAAAACACAAAATTAAGGTATATAATAAAAGAGAGTAAAGATAATACTGGTCTTCTGCAAACAGTAAATGATATCCTGGAAGATATGGATGAAAAGAGTGTAAACCAGCAGGTTGCAGATGTTGCAGGTGAAGATGAACAGTGGAGAATCATGGATACGATTTGTGGGCAGGCAACGCTCCCATGCAGAATTGAATCTGATAAGACACTGGTCGCGCGGTTAAGAAAAATTTTTAATATTCAACGTGTTCGCAGGAGCAAAAGTTATCAGTATAATCGGGCTCAGTTGCTGGGCAAAATTGACGGGAGACGTCTTCACAGATATTCTCTTGATGGAAAAATTTTCAGAAAAAAAGAATATTTATGTCATGATAACACAAGAAACATAGCCATCCTGGTTGATGGTTCCGCCTCCATGACTGGAGGACTGCCAGGAGGTGGAAAACAATGGTCCAAAACAGAGCGGATTTTTGTTTCGCTCTCAGAAGCTGTAAAGGGTACAGGGAACAGGCTGGATCTTCTCTCTTATTACGAAAGAGCAGGAATCTGCGAGCTTAATACCCTTGCATATGGTAACCGGATTTATACAGTTCGTCCCGCAGGAAGAACACCAACCGGACAGGCTATTATAGCTACTGCCGTGGTAATGCCCAAAGATAAAAAAAGACTTATTGTACACCTTACAGATGGTGAGCCTAATTGCGGAATAAGTGTTCAAAAAAGTCTTAAATTTTGTGACAGTGAAGGTGTGGACATTATAACAATCGGAACTTATTATGAAGAAAAAACAAAGGCACTTCTTAAGGCACAGTATCATGACAGAGCAATTTTAATAGATTCGATAGATCTTTTACCTGTACATCTGGAAAACGTACTGAGAGAGAATCTGTTAAAATGAATTTTTTAGAGACTACCAAAGAAAAATATTATGAAGCAGTAAAAAATCCTGTGCCGTTAATTGCTGGATTTAGCATTACACAGGCTTGTAATCTTAGATGCAAAAGGTGTGCGGCAGCGGCAGCTGAACCGGTCCCCGGTGAATTGACCACAAAAGAGGCAAAAACTGTTATTGATAATCTTGCCGAAGCAGGGATTATGCATATTTCTTTTAGTGGTGGAGAGCCTCTTGTACGGAGTGATATCCTGGAACTGACAGCCTATGCATCAACACGTTTAAGGAGCATTGGGATTGTTTCAAATGGATATCTCATTGATAAAAGC
>JAUVKE010000514.1 GCA_030592105.1 Desulfobacteraceae bacterium | reverse complement strand
GTCTTGATTGGTAAGTATATTGTCCGGAACATAATGTCCGACTCCGGTTATAATTGCTCTCATTAAAAACCCTCCTGCATTATTTAAATGCACCCTGCTAACACATATGATTTGTTGATGCAATATATTTGTATCTGTTTACAGGGGGCGCCAACTATGGGTTGAAGCTTATTTTTTTTTATGATATTTTTTTAAATTATAGCAGGGCTTATAACAATCCCAACGGAGCAAGATAATGGAAGAATATAAAAACATTCAGAGCTTGTTGACAGGTATATATGGGGAGGAAAAGGGCAGTCTGGCCTTAAAAAAAATTATTCCTCTGATTGAAAAGTTTCCGGCAAAAAAAGGCAGGGTCAAAGACTATTTTTCCCAGGATGATGTGGTTTTGATAACTTATGGCGACTCTTTAAATCAAGATGGGGAGGCTCCCCTGAAAACTCTTCATGGCTTTGCAAATAGATATTTAAAGGATGTATTTTCGGCCATACATATCCTCCCATTTTTTCCATATTCATCAGATGACGGTTTTTCCGTTATTGATTTTTTTTCCGTAAATCCCGAACTTGGAGCATGGAAAGATATTGAAGTCCTTGGCAACGATTTTCAGCTTATGTTTGACCTTGTGCTAAATCATATTTCAGCAAAGAGCAGGTGGTTTGAGCAATATTTAAAGGAGGAAAGGGGATTTGAAGATTTTGCCATTGAAGTAGAGCCTTCAACCGATTTATCTGCGGTAACAAGACCAAGATCTTTGCCGCTTTTAACCGGGTTTAAAAAGAGATCAGGCAAAGCGGTTAATGTCTGGACAACATTTAGCACAGATCAGATTGATCTAAATTATAAAAGTATTGATGTTCTTGAAAAGATGGTTGAAGTTCTTCTTTTTTATGTAACCAGGGGGGCAACTATCTTGCGTCTTGATGCAATTGCATATCTGTGGAAGGAGATTGGAACAAACTGTGTCCACCTGAGGCAGACCCATTCTATGGTTAAATTGTTTCGCAGCATATTAGACAGAGTTTCTCCTGATGTTATGATAATTACTGAGACAAATGTGCCTCATATTGAGAATCTCAGCTATTTCGGAGATGGCAGGGATGAGGCGCAAATGGTATATAATTTTACCTTGCCGCCCCTCCTTTTTTATACTTTTATTAGAGAGGATTCAGCCGCTCTGTCCGGATGGGCAAAGGGGTTGCATTTAAAATCAAAAACCAACACCTTTTTCAACTTTACAGCATCTCATGACGGTATTGGTGTGCGCCCCCTTGAAGGAATACTGCCAAAAAAGCAAATCGACAGGCTTGTTGAGGTTGTAGTCAAAAATGGCGGGAGAGTTTCTTACAAGAAGAATCCAGATGGTTCGGAAAGTCCGTATGAGCTTAATATTACTTATGTTGACGCTCTTTTGAAAAATAAAAAAATACTTGACACTTATCATGCTGATAGATTTTTAGCCACGCAGGCGATACAGTTTGTTCTTCCTGGCATGCCGGCTGTTTATATCCACAGTATACTTGGATCGCACAACTGGGAAGAAGGTGTCAAACAAACAGGAAGGGCAAGAACGATAAACAGGAAAAAATTAAAACTTGATAATATATTACAACAGTTGAAAGATCCTGAAACTTTCCGGCATAAAATCTTTTTTCCGTATATCGAGTTGATCAAAACCAGAAAAAAGCATC
>JAUVKE010000036.1 GCA_030592105.1 Desulfobacteraceae bacterium | reverse complement strand
TTATAAACCTGTTTTGCATCCTGAACAGTTTCGCAGGGAAAATCGAACCTGGAAACTATTTCGGCTGCTATTCTAGAATCTGCAACCTGCTCATGAATATAACATTGTGAAATTGGAATTTTTTGCATATCTGTCGGCTATCTGGGAAGGGAGTAAAAAAAAGAGTGTCTCATCAACTCGGAGCTGACGAGACACTAATATCTGAACCTGCGTTTGTTTTTTTAGGATCGGAAATTATACAAATTGAACAAATCCTTACTATTCAGTTTCCTTGTTTTTTTCTTCAATGATTTTTTCAGCAAGCTGAGCAGGGACTTCTTCATAATGGTCAAATTCCGTTGTAAATACGCCTCTGCCACCTGTCATTGACCTTAGGTCAGGGGAATAGGTTAAAAATTCCGCCATGGGAACCTGCGCATTTATTACCTGATTTTTCCCCTTGGTATCCATGCCGAGAACCTTGCCCCGCCTTCCGTTTAGATCCCCCATAATATCACCCATAAATTCATCTGGTGTAATTATGGTAACACGCATAATCGGTTCTAATATGGCTGGTTTAGCATCTTTAATGCCATTTCTAAAAGCCAGGGACCCCGCAAGTTTAAACGCCATTTCCGAAGAATCAACAGCATGAAATGAGCCGTCATCCAGGGTAACCTTAAAATCTACACAGGGAAATTTGGCAAGGACCCCTCTTTGTGATGCATCAAGAACTCCTTTTTCAACAGCCGGAATGTATGTTTTGGGAATGGAACCTCCCACAATAGCATTAACAAATTCAAAGCCTCTCCCTTTTGGCAAAGGTTCCATTGTAATCCAGCAGTCTCCAAACTGACCATGTCCCCCGGTCTGCTTTTTATGTCTTCCCTGTACCCTGACCTTCTTTTTAATGGTCTCTTTGTAAGGAATTTTGGGTGTGTTTAAAAGAACTTCAACATTATATTTTCTTTTTAGTTTATCAACTGCAGTTTCTATATGAACCTGACCGCTTCCGGATAATAAAATTTCATGGGTCTCTGAATTTCGGTCAAGTTTTAATCCGGCATCTTCTTCCAGGATTTTATTCAGGGATATAAATATTTTATCTTCATCCCCCTTGTTCTTTGCCTGAACTGCAAAAGAGATGGAGGTGTTGAGAGGCTCTGTTGTCTGAAACTTGATTTTTCTGGAGCCATCACACAGGGTATCCCCGGTTGTTGTCTCTTTTAACTTTGCCACGGCTACAATGGACCCCGGCCCCGCGTTTTTTGCAGGTATCTGTTTTTTTCCAACAATTGTATAAAGCTGGGTATATCTTTCCTTTGAATCTTTGTTAACATTGAAAAAATTACCCGATTCTTCCAATGTTCCTGAAACAACCTTAAAAATAGTGAGGCGGCCGGCATAGGGGTCAGCCACTGTTTTAAAAACAAAGCCTGCAAAAGGTTCTTCAGGATCATAATTACACTCAACTTCATTTTTCCCTGAAGAATCTGTGGCAATTATTTTATCACGGTCAAAAGGGGAGGGGAGACAGGCGACAACAAAATCAGAAAGAAGGTCTATACCAATATTTTTGGTTGCAGAGCCACAAAGTACCGGTACAATTTTCTGTTCAATAACCCCTTTTTTCAGCGCTGATCTTAATTCATCATCAGACAAACTTTCACCTTCAAGGTACTTTTCAAGGAGATCGTCATCTGCTTCGGCTATATTTTCGACCAGTGTTTCCCTTTCTGCATCGACCAAATCCTGGATGTCGGCGGGAATGTCACATTCCTTTGCTTTTCCATCATCTGCATAGGTGTAAGCTTTCATGGATATAAGATCGACTATTCCCTTAAAGCTCTCTTCTTTTCCCATGGGAAGTTGAACAATCATCGGTTTAGGCGTGAAAATATCGGTTACATCTTTAAAAATACGAATAAAATCCGACCGTTCTTTATCAAGCTTGTTAATAAAGATTATGCGCGGTATTTTAAAATCATCGGCGAAATCCCAGGCCTGTTCGGCCTGAAACCTGACTCCATCCACCCCATCTATGGTAACAACTGCCCCGTCAGCAGCCTGCATGGAAAGCTTAGTGTCGGAAAAAAAGTTTTGATCACCAGGAGTGTCAATAAGGCATACTGTATGCTTTTTCCATGAATACTGGTGAAAACCTGTGCTAATACTTGACTGGCGTATTATTTCTTCCGGCTCAAAGTCCATTGCAGTATTACCGTCTTCAGTTCTTCCAAGCCTGCTTATATTATCTGTATTATATAGCATTGCTTCGGCGATGGAGGTTTTCCCTCCACCCCCATGTCCCACGAATGCAATGTTTCTTAATTTATTTGTTTCGATCATTTAATTTCCTCTCTGAAAAAGCATAAAGTAACTTCTCAATTAAGGCGCCTAAAGCTATAGATTGTCACATAAATAATTTCACTGCGTTAAAACCAATACTATAAATACATAACTTTATCTGTTTATTTTCAAAAAATCAAGGCCTATAAATTAAACTGAATAGTTACTGAATGTTGAGCATGATGAGAAATTCTTTATTTCCCTTGGAGCCGGAGATAGGGGAGGGGACTACACAACTGCAGATAAGGCCGATTTTTGTAAAAAAATCGGTGAGATCCTGAATAACATTGTCAACAAGAGTCTGATCACGCACAATGCCCCCTTTGCCGACTTTTCCTTTTCCCACTTCAAACTGGGGTTTTATGAGGGCCACAATGATTCCTTTTTTTTTCATAAACTGCAAAACAGCAGGAACAACAATTTTAAGTGAAATAAAAGATACATCTATGACAGACAGATCAATTTGTACAGGTATTGTTTCAAGGGGCATGTATCTGATATTTGTTCGCTCTATAACAACCACCCTTGGATCCTGCCTTAGTTTCCATGCGAATTGTCCATATCCGACATCCACCGCAAAAATTTTTTCGGCCCCGTTTTGCAGAAGGTAATCTGTAAAGCCTCCGGTTGATGCCCCCACATCCATACAGATCAGATTATTGACATTGATATTAAAAGAATCAACGGCTTTTGCCAGCTTTAAACCCCCTCTGCTCACATAGGGGATATCGTTTCCTTTTAAAAGGATATCATCATCTTCCTGAACAGCAATTCCGGGTTTATCAGCAAGACGATTATTTACAAATACTTTTCCCGCCATTATTAATGCTCGGGAACGGCTCCGGTTTTGCGCGAGGCCTTTTTCCACAATTATCTGATCGAGTCTTTTTTTTGTCATGGTTACATTATTTCTTCTGCTGCACTTACAATCGCGGCAGCATCAATGCCATATTTTGCCCTGAGAAGCTTCTGAGGCCCGTGTTCAACAAAAGTATCAGGAAGTCCCAGGGATTTAAAACGAAAACCTGATATGTTATTATCTGCTAAACATTGCAGAACGCAGCTTCCAAATCCTCCCATGACAACATTTTCCTCTATGGTGATTACTTTTGGTATTTTTTTAACTAAAGAACATATTAGATCCGCATCAATGGGTTTTACAAATCTGCAATTTACAACTGTGGCTTTAATCCCCTTATCCAGTAAAATTAAATGGGCTAAAAGCGCGTCATCAACGGTTCTCCCTATTCCCAAAATAAGAAGATCATCCCCGTGTTTTAATATTTCCCCTTTTCCAATGGGAATCGGGTCTGTATTATTGTCCAAAGTCTTTTTTGTTACTGCTCCCCTGGGATACCTTAAAGCTATGGGCCCATTATGGGAAAGTGCAGTTACAAGCATTTTGCAAAGTTCATTATGATCATGGGGAGCCATCACCACCATATTGGGGAGACTTCTTAAATAAGATAAATCAAAAGCTCCATGATGAGTTGGTCCGTCATCTCCTACTATCCCCCCTCTGTCTATGGCAAAAACCACATGTATGGAATCAAGGCATACATCATGGATAATCTGGTCATATGCACGCTGAAGAAAAGTGGAATATACTGCCACAACCGGTTTAAACCCTTCAGTCGCCAATCCAGCGGCAAATGTTACCCCATGCTGTTCTGCAATTCCCACATCAAAAAATCGATGGGGATATTTTTTTTTAAACTCTGCCAGGCCTGTTCCTTCCGGCATTGCAGCTGTAACAGCAACAATTTTTTCATCGGTTTTGGCAAGTTTCACCATTGTATCGCCAAAAAAATCTGTATATGCAGGTCTTTTTTTCCTGCTGGAAACAGTTCCCCCTGATTCGATTTCAAAACCGGATACCCCGTGAAAATACTCTGGTTTTTTTTCAGCAGGGAGATATCCTTTTCCCTTTTTTGTTGTAACATGGAGAAGAACAGGTTCATCAAGATGTTTAATATTATTTAATATTTTGATAAGATGAGTAAGATTGTGTCCGTCTATGGGACCGAAATAATCAAAATTAAAAGCTTCAAATAACATTCCCGGGGTTGTAAAGGATTTAAATGTCTCTTCAGACCGTTTTGCAATTCTGTATATGTCATTTCCAAATTTTGGCAGCGATTTGAGGAATTCCCCTAGTTCCTTTCGGAATACCTGAATTTTTTTTGCAGAAAATGTTCTGCTCAGCAATGAAGATAAAGCACCTACATTATGTGAAATAGACATATCATTATCATTTAAAATTACGATGAGGTTTTTATGGACACCACCCGCCTGATTCAAACCTTCATAGGCCAGTCCTGATGTCATGGATCCATCACCGATAATGGCAATTACTTTGGAATTATCATTTTTTAAACGCTTGGCGCAGGCGATTCCCAAACCTGCGGATATTGATGTGCCGCTGTGTCCTGTGGAAAATGCATCATAGCAGCTTTCCTGCATGCGGGTAAAACCGCTTATACCGTTGTGCTGTCTAAGTGTATGAAATGCTTTTCGCCTGCCGGTTATCAGCTTATGGGCATAGGACTGGTGTCCCACATCCCATATAATTTTATCATCTGGTGCGTTAAATACATAATGAACTGCTATCGCGAGCTCAACAACACCTAAGCTGGATGCCAGGTGCCCTCCATTTTTTGATACGGTTTTTACAATAATATCCCGTATCTGCACAGAAAGGAGATAAAGATCCGGCAGCGAAAGCTGTTTAAGATCTGCTGGTGAATTTATACTATCTATTATACTCAAAAGTGTAAGCCTTTCAGGTGGTTAAAATATGCTGATTACAGAAATGCTTCAGATTATACTTGAAGCCATTGCCAGATGTATAGCAAAAATAATTCAGCTGAATAAATATCTATTTTTTTCTGTAACTATTCAGTGTCACTGATTTAAAACAGACAAGCTGAACAGTTACTTTTTTCTTTTGATAATGTATGATGCAATTGCTCGAAGGGGATCTGCTTTGGCACCAAAAGAATCCATGGCGTCCATGGCCGTCGCTATTAATTTTTTCGCGAATTTTTTTGATTCAGCAAGGCCCATTAAAGAAGGATAGGTGCTTTTGCCGTGCGCAGTATCTGTGCCTGCAGATTTTCCCATAACAAGGGGATCACCTTCAACATTAAGGATATCATCTGTTACCTGGAATGCAAGCCCAATATTTTTTCCATAAACCTCAAGTTGTTGCAGCTGTTCATCTGTTCCTTTGCCAAGAATCGCCCCTGTTAATACAGAGGCTTTGATTAAAGCGCCGGTCTTTAACAAATGAATCTGCTCCAGTTGATCAAAATCAAGAATAATCTTTTCCGACGTAATATCCCGCATCTGTCCCTCAATCATCCCTTCACAGCCCGCAGCCTTTGAAATAAAACAGATAATTTCAAGCCACCTTAAAGCGGCTGTATCGCTATCTTTTTCTGATAACCCTGCCATGGAGAGGGTTTTAAATGCCAGGGTCAAGAGGGCATCTCCTGCGAGTATGGCAGTGGCTTCATCATATTTTACATGGGAAGTCGGCTTTCCCCTTCTTAAAATATCATCATCCATGGCGGGAAGATCGTCATGGATTAAAGAATATGTATGAATCATTTCAATGGCGCAGGCAGCAGGGAGAGCATATTTATAATTGCCGTTTACCGCTTCACAGGCTGCCATACATAAAACAGGCCTTATCCGCTTTCCTCCGGCCATGAGTGAATACTCCATGGCCTCAAATATCCTGCCGGAACTGGAGGTTTTCTTTATGGTCTCCTGTAATAGATTATTTATCAGTATCTGCTTTGTGGCGAGATATGATTTTAAATCAAACATATATTTACATCTCATCTATGCTAATCTGTTTTTCTTCCACATCCGTTTTTGGGTCATTTGGTGGGTCATTTAATAAAATAGCAATTTTTTTATCAGTTTCATCCAATAATTCAGAACAGTATTTTGAGAGCAAGACACCTTTCTCAAATTTTTTTAAAGCCTTTTCCAGGGGAACATCTTTAGATTCCAGTTCTTGTACTATCTGTTCCAACTGTTCCATGGCTTTTTCAAAAGACAGCTTAGTCATTATCTTTTTTCCTTTCAACTCTACATGTTAGAGAGCCTTTTGCAAGTATTACTTCAAGTTTTTGCCCCAGTGTAACATCTTTTGTGTCTGTAATTACACAGGCATCAGGTGTTGTTCTTACAATACTGTAACCACGGGATAAAATTTCCAGGGGGTTTAAAGAATATAAAAGGGCCGTTAATTTTTTAAGATCAGATCTCTTATGCATCAATATTAAATCAATGGAATTGATTGTTTTGTCACGCATTTGATTATTTTTTGCATTAAAAAGCCGGATCTGTTTTGCAGGGCTGTTTGCATGGAGCATATCCATGAGCCATTCAAGATGTTTTCGTTTTTGTGCAATGGAGCCTTTAAATAATCTGTTCAGGCGGACTGAATAATCCTCTGTTTTAAGTCTTGAATCGTCAATTTGTTTCCCGGGATCTGCCAGCCTGTCTGAGATAGTCTCAAGCTTTTCCCTAAGATAATCGATTCTGCCTAAAAAACCGATCTTAAGAGTTTTTGCAAGGTGGAAGCACCTGTTTTCCAAATCTGTTTTTAATGGTACAACCTGTTCAGCAGCAGCAGAGGGGGTTGGCGCACGCAAATCAGCTGTAAAATCTGCTATTGTAAAATCTGTTTCATGGCCGATTGCCGAGACAACAGGTATGCTCGATGCAAAAATTGCCCTGGCGACCTCTTCGGAATTAAAGGGTGAGAGGTCTTCCATTGATCCTCCGCCCCTTGCAAGAATTGCCACGTCGGATTTTTTAGAGGTATCTTTTCTTGAATTTAAAAGTTCAATCCCTGCAACAATCTCCCTGGCCGCGCTATCTCCCTGAACCTTGACAGGTATTATTTCAATTGAAATACCAGGAAAACGTCTGTTTATTATTTTTACCATATCATGGACAACAGCACCAGTGGGAGAGGTTATCAGGGTAATTCTTTTGGGAAGAGATGGAAGGGGAATTTTATATTTTTCATTAAAAAGGCCTTCCTGAAACAGACGCTCTTTTAACTGCTCAAAGGCCAGGCTTAATGCTCCTGTTCCTTTAGGCTCGATATATTCAAATATTATTTGATATGTACCCCGTGGCTGGTAAAGACTTATTCTGCCGAAGCCCATGATATTTAATCCGTCTTCGGGAATAAATTTCAAGTTTCGGTTCTGGCCTTTAAACATAACAGCATTAATCTGGGCATTCTTATCTTTTAAGGTGAAATAATAATGCCCGGACCCAGGGATTTTAAAATTTGAAATTTCTCCTGAAAGCCAAACAAAGGGAAAGTTATATTCGATGAGTGTCTTGAGTTTGTGAGTAAGTTCAGAAACCGTAAAAAATTTACGATTAATGCTTTTGTTTTGATAATCCATTTTGTGTCCGGTAAGGGGTATTATGTAAACTTTTTAATTTTGGTGGAAAAAGTTTACATAATACCCATCAGGTACTAACCCGAATGTGACAATTTATAATGCTGAATAGTTACATTATTTTTTTAAATTTTCCATATCCGGCATAATTTCTTCTGCCAGATATTTGGATAATGAAAATGGATAATCAATATCTGAAGAGATCACAGGATAGTTGCTCGATTCTTCATCAGCTTTTGGAAAAATAGAAAGTTTATGTTCTTTTTCAGCTTGTATAATAATTGTATATTCAGGTTTTTTATAATCTTCCTTTTTTTTATCATAGATAAATCCGGCACATTTAAGACCGTCAAGCGCGGTTATTAATCTTTCAATTTTAAATGTGTCGTATTCTTGGCCGCCTTTGGTCTGCCAGATCAATTCTGTTTTATCAGATTCTTTTTTTTCATCCGGGTCGGATTTAAGGGGAACCTCTTTGCGAAGGAGAGTAATTTTTTTATCTTTATTGCACAGACTTATTTTGTTTATTTTACTTCTGTTAAATGAGACTACTTTTTTATCCCTTAAGTCATCAATGGTCTGATTGAATTTATCTTGAAAATTTCCATTTGCGTGATACACACGTTTATCCTTATCCAGCCGGATAAATGTATGCTGAAAAGATGGTGCTTTTTTGCCAATGTCAAAATTAAGCCTTACCTTTTTCCCCTCCATGACTTTAACTGTGATTTTTTTATCGTCGTCCAGGTCGTAACGGGTAAAATTTCCTGACTCTGAAACAAGAGCTGTTAATTTTAATTTTTCAATTAAGTCTGTAAGCTGATTTATATTGTCAAGATCCGCAGGATAATTTTCTGAATTAATCGACCATTTATTATCCTTTTTTTTCAGAATTAATAAGGACTCAGGTTTTGAAATTTCAATTCGTGAAATTTTATCTTTTGAAATTTCTGGTAAATCCGGAAGATTATAGTTTGTTTTATCTGGATTATGCATAAAAAGATAAAGACAGATACCTGCAGTCAATATCAGCAGAATAATAAATTCTTTTTTCATAAGATGTCCTTTCCTGGGTTATTAAAAACTTATCAGGTGTGCTGATTGCGACCATATTAGCAAAAAATCGCCTCGATCTGTTTTTTTCTGGAGGCTCTTTTTTTCCATACAATCATTCCAAACAGAATAACAAGCATGGGTAAAACCGCAATATTAAGTGCTTTTAGTATGGTTTTAGTAGAACCGGCAAGCTCATCTATGGGATTCAGGCTCTGAATTTTACTTCTTAAAACAGCTATTTCATCACGATTATTCAAATGATCTATAATATTCATGATAAATACGGCGTTTGGAGTCTGACCTTCCTGATCAATAAGGGTATCGGTGAGCATTTCAGATGAGCCGATAATAAAAAGCTTGCCTTTTTTCCCTTTTTTTAGAAATTTTTCCTCACTTGTGATTTTTGTTTGTTCGGAAAAATCAGCTTCTTTTTCATCTGTGTTTTTATTTTTAATTTCTCTAACAGGTTTTGACTTTCCTGAAAAGTAGCTTTTAAAACTTCCTTCCAGCATATATGCTAGGGGATGACTCCCCAGCTCCTCTTCTGATTCAGGGGGAACTATATATGCAGGATTAAGATTTATATGTTCACTCATGATCCAGGATTTTTCAGAGGTTTCCATCAATTGTGTAACGGAAATATCATTTTTTGAAATATTTTCGCTAATTATGCTCACAGGTGAATTTTTGTAAACTATCAATTCTTTGATATTTTTCATATATTCCGGCTGCTGATTAATATGCTTGCTCAGTATTACCGGGGCAGTATATATTTCTCTCTGGCCTCCCTGCTGTCTGTTGTTTTCTTTAATACAGGTTTTATCCAGTGCAACGGAATTGTCAACATTTACACCGTAATGATTTAACATTTCTTCCAGATTTGTATTCATGGGAGCATATTCCCGCACTCCAAAGTTGCGTTCTCCCATTGATGGGAGTTCGCTAAAGGAATCCAAAAAAATAGCAAGGCTGTTCCCCCGCATGAGAAACTGGTCAATCTGAAACAGTTCGTAGTCTGTAAAATTTTGTGTTGGATGGGCTATTATAAAGCATTTTAGACTTTCGGAAATGTTATCTTCTGTAATATTTATCTCTTCAAGGGAATAATTTTGTGATATTAACGCCTTGAAATTATTGAGATCTATCCGTTGACGCTGTCTTTGCTGTTTCTTTGGAAAGAGTGGCCTGGTTCCGTGATCAGCCAGATAACCTAAATTTTTATTGATATTAATAAGGGATTCCACATTTTTGTTAATTATCTCTTCAAGACTCTCTTTTGCAATCAGCTCATATTTTGTTCCGATCAATGGAATCTGGTACATTTGAAGAAGATCAATTGTGGAAAGCTCATTTTTATATTCCATGGTGAGCCCTATTCTCCCCTTCCCTCCTTTGACCCCATCTTTTTGGTCCTCCCATCTCAGGGTCATCAGATTGAGTTTTTCGGTTGATTCATAAAGCTTTTCATCCTTTGTGGGATCAAGGTATGTGAAATCAAGTTTATTGTAATTTTTTCCGTTTAATTTTTCCATGACTTCTTCAAGCTGTTTTGGCAGATCAGAAAGCCTGGCCAAACCCATTTGATGGCCAATATCGAATAATGAGGAAGAAAGGAAAAGTTTGATTTTAATTTTTTCAGGAAGAGCTAAAAGTTTGCTGATTTTATCATTCATCTTTTTTATTTTGGTGGTCAACTTATACTCAAGCTTCTGGGTTTCTGTAATCATGGGCATCCTTTCAACCAGATCCCCATGGATAATTACAAGCCCCATATAAGCTTTTATAAATTTTATTTCATCTTTTTCAACAGATTGAATCTGTATCGGCTCTATGCCGTAGCTTTTGGCAAGCTGCTTATTCCCTTCTGATTTTTCCCCGATATCCTTTTCATCGTTACTGAGATTATAAAAAGTATAGTTAAAATACTGTTTGCTGTTTATTGAATATTCTTCAAGAAGATCCCGAAGATACTGCTCTATATTATTATAAGGTGCAGGAATATTTTTTGAAAAAAACACCTTGAGTGTTAATGGTTCAGAAAGTGTTGAAACCACAGTTTTACTTACGTCTGATAAAGAATAAATTTTATTTTTTGTCAGATCGATTCTGAAAAAAAAAGTGGTTGCTGCAATATTGAGTAGTATAATAAAAATCAAATAGATAAAAAATTTAATGTATTTTGCAGGGTGACTTTTTATACCCATTTTTATCTCCTTATCAAGGGTTGGTTCTAATTTTGACCATCAGGTGTTAGGGCTGAGGTATGGTGAAATTTAAAAACTCTGGCTGTTTGAGCACAGCGAGTTTCAGCGGAAATTAGAATTAAGCCCCCCTATTATTTTTTGTCTATAACCAGCGAAGTTGTGTATAAAGCAATGAAAATAAGGCTTAGAAAGTAGACAATATTTCTGCAGTCTATAATCCCCTTTGAAATATTCTGAAAATGAAACCCGGTGCTTAAATATTGAACTGTTCCCAAAATATTTTCCGGAAGGAAAAAAAGCATTTTCCCCACAAGGGTTAAGAAGAAACAGATGGAAGCGCCAATAATAAATGCAATAATCTGATTTCTTGTTAAGGAAGAAGAGAATAATCCTATGGCGGAATATCCCGCCCCAAGAAAGATTGCTCCCACATATCCCCCAATTACTGTCCCCCAGTCCAACTGACCTATAAAGGAGATTGCAACAGGATATGCCAGGGTCGGGATTAGCATGGCTATTATAAAAGCTGTGGCTGCCAGGAATTTTCCCATGATAATATTCATATGTGTCACCGGCAGTGTAAACAATATTTCATAAGAGCCGGAGCTGAATTCTTCTGAAAAAAGTTTCATGGTAACCGCTGGAATTACAAATGCGAATGTAAAAGGGAGAAGCGCAAAAAAGCCTCTAAGGGTCGCCTGGGAATAAAGGAAAAAGGTTGAAAAGAAAAACCACCCTGTAATGAGAAGAAAAATTGAGATCACAATATATGCTATGGGGGTTATAAAGTAATCCTTAAATTCCTTACGAAATATATTCATGGTCTGATTCATGCTAAGCCTCCATGGTGAGTTCTCGGAATATTTTTTCCAGAGTTTTTGTTTCCTGATAAAATTCGAGGAGAATCCAGTCTTGCTGCTTAATCTCTTTATAAATATGTTCCATTATGCCGGGATGTTTTTTGCAAGAGACCGTTATCTTTAAAATACCGTTATTTATACCCCCCTCTTTTTTAACATCCCCCATACTGTCTATGCGCTGGATATTTTTTTTAACATCGTTGAAGTTTGCATTTTTAAGGGATATGTTAATTGTATTTTCTTGTGAAGCGCCGCCCTTTAAAGCTTCCGCATCACCATCTCCTACTATTTTACCCTGATGTATAATTATTATCCTGTCGCATGTGGCCTCTACTTCACTTAGTATATGACTGGAAAATATTATGGTTTTTTCTTTCCCTATCTCTTTTATTATTTCACGGATTTCAACGATCTGGTTTGGGTCAAGTCCAGAAGTCGGTTCATCTAAAATAAGTATTTCAGGGTCCCCCATCATTGCATGGGCAAGACCAACCCTTTGTTTATACCCTTTTGAAAGTTCACTAACAGGTTTATGAATTACTTCATGTAATTTACAAAGATTGACAAGTTCACGTATTCTTGAATTACCCGAGGATTTATTCAATCCCTGCATTCCGGCAATAAAATTAAGATAATCGTAAACCAGCATATTATGATATAATGGGGCAGATTCAGGGAGATACCCTATCATTTTTTTAATCTCCAAAGCATCTTTGCCCATGTCAAACTCTTTGACACGGATACTTCCTGATGTGGGTTTGAAATATCCTGTAAGCATTCTTAAAATTGTGCTTTTGCCTGCTCCATTGGGTCCCAGTAACCCAAGTACTTTTCCGCTGTTAATATCAAGATCAACCTGATCCACAGCGCATAATTCACCATAATATTTGGAAAGCTTTCTGAGATGAATCATAAATGTCCCCCATTTCGCGAATTAAGACCGAATGAAATGTTTCCTGAAGATGATTAAAAAGATAAAATAATATAGTATAGACAATACCTTCGCCACTTTGCATTTTGGCTGATTTTAACCAAAAGTTACTTTTAAAAAAACAAACAAAATCAATGGGTTACAAATTACGAAAAAGTTGATTTTCTCTTATTTTTCAATTTGGCGAAGG
>JAUVKE010000008.1 GCA_030592105.1 Desulfobacteraceae bacterium | reverse complement strand
TCTATATTGATGAGATTGACAAAATAGCCAGCAAATCAGACAACCCATCCATTACACGTGATGTCTCAGGTGAAGGGGTACAGCAGGCCCTTCTCAAAATTATTGAAGGGACAACAGCCAGCGTCCCCCCCAAAGGGGGAAGAAAACATCCGCAGCAGGATTTTGTAAAGGTTGACACAACAAATATACTTTTTATTTGTGGCGGTACCTTTAATGGCCTTGAACATGTAATTCAACGGCGTATGGGAGCTTCTGTTATGGGCTTCGGGTCAAAAGTAATTGAAAAATCGAAGGAAAAATTAGGGAACCTGTTGAAAAAAATTCAACCTGAAGATCTGATTCAATATGGGCTGATACCGGAATTTCTTGGAAGGCTTCCCATTGTTGCCACCCTTGATGATTTAAGTGAAGAGACCCTGATCAGAATCCTTACAGAGCCTAAAAATGCCCTGGTCAAACAGTATAAAAAACTTTTGGAGTTTGAAGGGGTGGAACTGAAGATTACTGAGGATGCCCTTTCTGCCATTGCAAGTAAGGCAACAAAACGAAAAGCAGGAGCCAGGGGCCTGCGCGCCATTGTGGAAGAATGCTTACTGGACATTATGTACGAAATCCCTTCAACAAAAGGTATCAAAGAATGTGTGGTGGGCAAAGAGGTTGTTTTAAATCATGAGCCTCCCATATTATTATATGAACAAGAAAAAAAGCAAGCATAGGCCCTGAGCCAAAACCTTGTACAAATATAATTCAAACAATTAAAATACCAAGTTTTTTTAAAACAGGTGGATATATTTTGCCAAAATCTACGATTCCCCTTTTACCGTTAAGAGATATTGTTGTTTTTCCCCATATGGTTGTTCCCCTTTTTATTGGAAGGGAAAAGTCTCTACGTGCCCTTGAGACCGCCATGGCTGGGGATAAAAAAATTTTTCTTGCCACTCAAATTCAGGCCGGTTTAGATAATCCCCGGGAAAAAGATTTTAGTGAGGTGGGTACAATCGGCAAAGTTCTCCAGATCCTTCGCCTCCCCGATGGAACTGTAAAAGCCATGGCTGAAGGCCTCGTAAGGGCCAGGATTTCTGAATTTGAGCATGATGAAAACTATTTCAAGGTAAAGGCAACGCTGGAAATGGAAATTGAAATCCCCAAAGGCGAATGGGAGATTCTTTCCAAAATTGTGATAGAATGTGTAACAGAATATTCAAAACTTAATAAGAACATATCTAAAGGTCTGGTGGACAGCTTTTTAGAAATATCAGATCCATCCCAGCTTGCTGATACAATAGCCGCCCATTTACCGCTAAAAACAGAAGATAAGTTAAATTTACTCTCCATTTCTTCTGTTGCGGTCAGGCTTAACACCCTTATAGATATTATAAAAAAAGAAATCGATTTTTTCCAGGTGGATCAGCGTGTACGCGGTCGTGTAAAAGACCAGATGTCCAAAACTCAACGTAATTATTATTTAAACGAGCAGATCAGGGCAATAAAAAAAGAGATAGGCGGACCCGACGACCAGGGAGATGAACTCAAAGAACTGGAAGAAAAAATCAATAACAAAAAAATGACCGAGGAAGCTAAAGAGAAAGCAGAACATGAGCTTAAAAAGCTTAAGATGATGTCCCCCATGTCTGCCGAAGCCACTGTTGTGCGTAATTACATCGATTGGATAATCAGCCTTCCATGGTTTGAAGTAAGCGATATTTCTGCTGATATTGAAAAAGCTGAAAAAATTTTAGATGAAGACCATTACGGCCTGAAAAAGCCAAAGGAACGAATTCTTGAATACCTGGCTGTTCAGGTGCTTGTTAAAAAAGTCAAAGGCCCCATTCTCTGTTTGGTTGGCCCCCCTGGCGTGGGAAAAACATCTATTGCAAAATCCATTGCACGATCAACAGGAAGAAAATATTTACGTCTTTCCCTGGGAGGGGTCAGGGATGAATCGGAAATCAGAGGGCACAGACGTACTTATATAGGGGCAATGCCAGGCAAAATTATTCAATCCATTAAAAAAGCAGGGGTAAACAATCCGGTAATATGTCTGGATGAAGTTGACAAGATGAGTATGGATTTTCGGGGCGACCCATCTGCTGCACTCCTGGAAGTCCTTGATCCTGAGCAGAACAATAACTTCAACGATCATTACCTTGATCTTGACTATGATCTTTCACACATTTTTTTTATTACCACAGACAATACCATGGATATTCCCCTCCCACTTCTGGACAGAATGGAGATAATCCGACTCCCGGGATATGCAGAACACGAAAAATATCACATTGCAAAAGATTATTTGCTTAACAAACAAATCGAAGCCAACGGGCTTGGCGATAAAAAAATAAATTTTACGAAAAATTCCCTTTTGGCAATTATTCAAAAATATACCCGTGAAGCAGGGGTCAGAAATCTTGAACGTGAAA
The DNA here is from genome assembly GCA_030592105.1 of Desulfobacteraceae bacterium. The sequence goes on along the minus strand of JAUVKE010000008.1, from coordinate 16,783 downwards.
TTGCCTCGATATGCCGTAAAATTGCACGGGAAGTTGTCACCAATAATAAAAGTGATACCTATAATGTAACCGCCAAAACAGTTCAGAAATATCTGGGTCCCCCCAGACACAAACATGGGGAAGCCGAAAAAAAAGATCAGGTCGGGCTTGTTACAGGGTTGGCATGGACAAAAGTAGGAGGCGAGCTTCTCAACATAGAAGTCCTTATTCTCCATGGGAAGGGAGAACTTATACTCACAGGACAACTTGGTGATGTTATGAAAGAATCTGCCAGGGCAGCTGTCAGTTATGTACGCTCCCGTTCTAATGCTCTTTTAATCGACAGTGAGTTCCACAAAAAAAATGACATCCATATCCATCTTCCTGAGGGTGCCACACCAAAAGATGGCCCATCTGCAGGGATATCCATGTGTACTGCAATTGTCTCTGCAATTATGCAAAAGCCGGTTCATAAAGATATAGCCATGACAGGTGAAATTACTCTCAGAGGCCATGTCCTTCCCATAGGTGGTTTAAAAGAAAAAATCTTTGCTGCCCACAGAGGGGGAATAGCCAGAGTAATTATTCCAAGGGAAAATGAAAAGGACTTGCATGATATACCTAAAACTGTCTTAAAACATATAGAAATTATTCCGGTTGAGCATGTGGATGAAGTTTTGCCCCATGCGATTGTTCACAATACTGACAAGCCTTTTTTTAATAAAAGCTATATCCCTTTTCAGGCCATGGCGGAAAATTCGCTGCAACCATCCTCATTACTATAGGGAGGCTTTTATTAACTTTTATTATTAATTATTCAGCGTCGCTGATTTAAGAGACGCAACAGCTATAATCTGATTATACCTGTTGCTTAGGGAATTCCCTGAAATAAAACTACCCGTTTCTACAAAAAATAAAAATATTGCAACATGTGCGGTTAGCTAATAGCGGTTAGCCGTTAGCATTGAAAATAAGGTGTTTTATCCAAAAGCTAACCGCTAATGGCTAATCCCACAGGTCGAAATATTGACAGATGAGTTTTATTTATAGAGGGTAGAATTTTTTCAGTAAAGTTGCTTACATATCAGCTGAATAATTATTTTTAAATTTAAAATAAAAGCCTTGACATTAGTATGGTTTTTAGTTATATATATATGATTATTGAGTCTGACTGATGCTGTCTTGCAATGCAAGCAGAAATATAAATTATAGCTTGCATTCTGATTGGTTTTTCAATAAATAAATTATGTTTACCAAGTTGTAATTTGTACCTGGGCGGGTAGCTCAGTTGGGAGAGCATCGGCCTTACAAGCCGAGGGTCACAGGTTCAAGCCCTGTTCCGCCTACCACGTGGGGGTGTAGCTCAGTTTTGGTTAGAGCGCTGGCCTGTCAAGCCAGAGGTCGCGGGTTCAAGTCCCGTCACTCCCGCCAGATTTTACAGGTTGTCAAAAAAATTTCTTACTTTTCGTCATTATTGCGGGGTGGAGCAGTCTGGTAGCTCGTCGGGCTCATAACCCGAAGGTCGTTGGTTCAAATCCAGCCCCCGCTACCATATAAAAAAAAAAGGGGTTACGTAATAAACGTAATCCCTTTTTTTATTTGTTTCAACAATATCCCCGTTCCTAAGATTTCAACCATCATGGAAAGCATGAAAAAAATGACCTCGGAAATAATATATGCATTTTTGCCCAATTTTTTCAAGACACCCTTCTTATGGATCAACTGAATGATTGGAATAGTGCCCAGCTTTTTTACCAGGTTTAAAACAACCCGGAAATTTTCAGGTTATTGGCTTTGACCTCAAGCAGCAGCACAGGTAAATAGTTACCAGCGCACAACTATTCTTACGTTTTTTTCAAAAAGTAAATTTCAGCGCTGCAAAAACTATGGACAGAATAAAAAAAAGCTATTATAATATAACACTTATTTAAATGATGATGATACTCAAGGTAATTATCCATTTTTCAGACTTTAAAAGGTGGTCAGTTAAATGAGTCAACATATAATTGACTGTAACATCTCCTCGGGGCTTATTAAAAAATTATCTCATATTAACCAAATTTATTTTTTAAGGAAATTCATAGCATATGGGTTCAACAAAAGAAGAAAAAAAAAAACCATTTGAAAAAATGACATCAAAAGAGCTTAGAGAAATAGCATCGGGAATATCTGAAATCACAGGAATTCATGGTATGAATAAGTCTGAGCTGTTAAGCGCCATTAAAAAAGCGAAAGGTATCACGGAGAATATAAAAAAGACAGCCTCCACCTCAATACGGGAGATCAAGAAAAAAATAAAGGGACTCAAAATTAAACATACAACCACCCTTGAAGCTCAGGATAAAAAAATAGCGGCAATATTAAGACGCAAGATCACAAGGCTCAAGAAAAAAACCCGCAGGGCAGCATAGGCAGACAAAGGTGGAAACTGGCATCAATAATTTATATTTTTTCAATCAATGGATTATTTAAAAACACTCTTAGCATTTTATAATCAATCTTATGATAAAACCAGAATCAATAGCATTTGATATTGATGGTGTATATGCAGATATCATCACCCTGTTCATCGATATTGCAAAAAACGATTATAATATCAGTGACGTCAGATATGAAGATATAACCACATACAGCATTAAAGACTGTACTGATATTGATCCATCGATTATAGATGAAATTATTATAAAAATTCAAGAGGGTTGTTTTACACCTCCTTTAAAGCCGATACACGGGGCTTCTGATGTTATAATAAAATTAGCCAACACCTGTGGCAATGTCCTTTTCGTAACCGCAAGGGAACTAAAAATACCCATATACAACTGGCTCCTCGATGTATTACCACTAAAACCGGCCAAAATCGATGTTGTGGCTGCGGGAACCCCCGAAGGTAAAACCGGGATACTTTTAGATCGAAATATAACTCATTTTGTGGAGGACAGGATCGAAACCTGTTATATCCTCAAAAACGCAGGAATTATTCCGATCATATTTAAGCAGCCCTGGAACAGAGAAAAACACCCTTTTATTGAAGCCAGTGACTGGAAAGAAATTGAATCAATGATTGCTTTTTAATTATTCCCATGCAAATATTCGTTAACAATCTGATAAAATCTTTTATTCAGGCAATTCGAACTGAACGCGGGTATGCAGAAAATACCTGCCGTGCCTATCTGCACAATCTTAAAGAATTTGCATCCTATGTCGGCAAAAGTCTCGGGCCTCAGGCAGATGAGTCAGGCATCAGAATCAATCAGGTTGATGCCATGATGATAAAAGATTATCTTGGTTTTTTACATGAAAAAAATAAAAAAAGTACAATTGCACGCAAACTTGCTGCAATTCGTACTTTTTTTAAATATTTAGCCAGACGCAACATTATCCTTGAAAATCCTGCGGAACTCATACTCACACCAAAGCAGGAAAAAAGAATTCCCCCCTATATTACTGTGGATGAAGTTTTCAGACTTTTGGACTCAATAGCAACAGGTACCATTTTAGGATTAAGGAACCTTGCTATTTTCGAGACCCTGTATTCCACAGGAATACGTGTTTCTGAGCTTGCTGGAATGAATACTGATGACCTGAACCATTCAAAGCTCCTGATAAAAGTACTGGGTAAGGGTAACAAAGAACGAATTCTTCCCATAGGCAAAAAAGCTGTGGCTGCTGTTGATGCATATAGGAAAAAGCTGTACAGTAAAACGAGTATAGATATGGATGAAAACTCCCCGCTTTTTTTAAATTATAAAAACGAACGCTTAACCACAAGGTCCATTGGCAGAATTCTTGAAAAACTTGTTACTCAATGTGCATTATTAACGCCTGTTTCACCCCATACATTAAGGCATGCATTTGCCACACATATGCTCGATTCCGGCGCAGGCTTAAGAGCGGTTCAAGAGCTGCTGGGGCACAAGAGCCTGTCCACAACTCAAAAATACACCCATATAACCATCGACAGAATCATGGAAATTTATGACAAAGCACACCCAAGGCGATAATATATTTGTGGATTGGTTTTAATTCCGACCATTTTGGAATAGAAGATATGAGTATTGAAAATAAATAGACAGTAAAGTTTTTTCTCCATACTTAGGGCTCAGAATAAAACCAAACCTTATATTTATGGAGCATAAGTTGGGGTGACTTTACAACACCCTGCAATTTGTCGACCTCCAAGGAATCATTATATGAATTTTCACGGAACAACAATACTGGCTGTAAAACATAAAGGAAAAACCGCAGTGGCCGGAGACGGTCAGGTCACTTTAAACAGCACCATTATAAAACACCACGCAAAAAAAGTTAGAAGAATCTACAATAACAGTATAATCGTGGGATTTGCAGGAACAACCGCAGATGCTCTTCACCTTTCAGAGCGCCTGGAGACAAAACTTGAAAGGTATAACGGCAATCTGACCCGCAGTGCTGTTGAGCTTGCAAGGGACTGGCGAACAGATAAATTTCTAAGGCGCCTCGAGGCTGTGATGATCGCGGTTGATGATTCCAGAATATTCCTTATATCAGGAAACGGTGATGTAATTGAACCCGATGAAAATGTAATCGCCATCGGATCAGGCGGTCCTGGAGCGCAGGCTGCAGCCTCAGCTCTTATAAAACATACGGATATGAATGCAAAAAAAATTGTTGAAGAGGCCATGAAAATAGCCGGTTCAATATGTATATATACTAACGAATCCCTTACAATTGAAGAATTGTAAAGTGTTGGATATAAGCAGGAAATTATATGAATGATCTTAAACCATCTGAAATAGTAATAGAACTTGACAAATATATTATTGGACAGGAAAACGCAAAACGATCCGTTGCCATCGCCTTAAGAAATCGTTGGCGCAGACAGCAGGTCCCAGAGGATATCAGAGACGAGATTGCGCCCAAAAATATAATACTCATCGGCCCCACAGGAGTAGGGAAAACAGAAATAGCAAGACGATTATCCTCACTTACGAATTCTCCCTTTACAAAGGTCGAAGCTTCGAAATTTACAGAAATAGGATATATAGGCCGGGATGTTGAATCAATGGTGAGGGATCTTCTCGACCTTACAGTGAACAAGCTTAAACTCAAAGAGCAGGATACTGTTAAGGAAAAAGCCACACATGCTGCGGAAGAAAAAATTCTTGACCTGCTCCTCCCGAAACCCAAGGGACGGCGGCATAAAAATACCGAAGAATCAAATGACCCTCCCCTGGAAATAGTTACGCAGTGTTCAGAAGAGACATCTTACACCAATACCCGCGAAAAGCTGAGAACAATGCTGAAAAATGGGAAACTCGACAGCAGATATCTTGATCTTGATGTTTCCGAAAAAGCTGCACCCGTAGTGGAAATTTTTTCCAATATGGGAATAGAAGAGATGGGGCTCAATATCAAAGAGATGATCGGCGGGATGATGCCCAAGAATGTAAAGCGACGTAAGCTAAAGGTACCCGAAGCTCTGGAAATTCTGATTGCCGAGGAGATCCAGAATCTTCTTGACATGGAAAAGGTTATAAATCAGGCTATTAAAAAAGTTGAGCAGTCCGGCATTATTTTTTTAGACGAAATTGATAAGATTACCGGCAAAAACGGAAGTCACGGCCCTGATGTATCAAGGGAAGGGGTTCAAAGAGACCTTTTACCAATAGTTGAAGGGTGCACAGTTTCAACCAAATATGGTCCCGTTGAAACCGACCATATACTCTTTATCGCGTCAGGAGCATTTCATGCATGTAAACCATCTGATTTAATACCTGAACTCCAGGGGCGTTTCCCCATCAGGGTAGAGCTCAACTCCCTTGGCCAGGCCGAATTTGTCAGAATATTGACCGAACCTAAAAATGCACTTGTGCTTCAGTACCATGAATTAATAAAAACAGAAGGTATTAAAATAACCTTTCAGCAAGATGCCATTGAAGAAATAGCAAAAATCGCAGAAGATGTTAATAATTTAACGGACAATATTGGAGCACGAAGACTTCATACGCTCATGGAGCGCCTCCTTGACGAGGTCCTCTTTGACGCCCCTGATATGCTGGAAAAAGAGATAACCATTAACAGAAAATATGTTAATGATAAGCTGAAAGATATTAAAAACGATGAGGACTTAAGCAGGTACATATTATAATCATGCAAAATAATGTGGCAGATATATTAATTGAAGCTCTTCCTTATATACGTTTTTTTTCCGGCAAAACCATTGTAATTAAATATGGCGGCCATGCCATGGTCGACCAGCAGTTAAAAGAAGATTTTGCCGCAGATATCACATTAATGAAATATATCGGTCTTAATCCTGTTGTAATCCACGGAGGCGGCCCCCAGATCAATTCCGTTCTCGACAGCATGGGCATACTCCCCAAATTTGTAAGGGGGATGCGCTTAACCGATGAAGCCACCATGGATGTGGTGGAAATGGTATTGGGTGGCAAAGTTAACAAGGATATTGTGGGGCGAATAAACCGCCACGGTGGAAAAGCAGTCGGTTTGAGCGGAAAAGACGGGGGACTCATATCTGCAGAAAAGCTCAAAATAGTTTATCAGGAGGATGAAGACAAACCTCCTGAAATTATTGACCCTGGCCTGGTGGGGAAGGTGACCGGAATTGAAACAGAAATAATAAATACCCTGACCCAAAAAGACTTTATACCGATTATCGCCCCTGTTGGCACGGGCAGCTCCGGGGAAACATTCAATATAAATGCTGACCTTGTGGCATCGAGTGTGGCCAGTGCGCTTAGTGCAGAGCGGCTTCTATTTCTAACGGATGTGGATGGTGTTCTGGACAAACAGGGCTCATTAATAGCTTCGATTCATGAGGATGAAATCGGTAAAATGATTGAAGATAAAATAATTTCAGGGGGCATGATACCCAAAATAGAGTATGCCCTTGCTGCGCTTCAAAACGGGCTAAACAAAGTTCACATAATCAACGGCTGCAAAAGGCATGCATTAATTCTTGAGCTCTTTACTGACGAGGGGGTCGGAACTGAAGTTGTGAAATCCCTGAAATCTAATATATGCCATGGTGTAACTGCGGAGGATTAAATGAAAACCAGTGAGACGATAAATAAAGCAGATCAAGTCATAGCAAAAACCTACAAAAGATTCCCCATTGTAATAACCAAAGGGAAAGAAGCTACTCTCTGGGACAGCGAGGGGCGTTCTTATACCGATTTTGTAGCAGGAATTGCAGTGTGCAATCTTGGACACGCACATCCTGGTATTTCCAGGGCATTATCGGATCAGGCCGAAAAACTGCTTCACGTTTCAAATCTTTATTATACCAGCCCTCAGACCGAACTTGCATCATTGCTCGTTGAAAAAAGTTTTGCGGACAGGGTTTTTTCTGCAACAGTGGCGCCGAAGCAAATGAGGCAGCAATAAAGCTGGCAAGAAAGTATTTTAATGATAAAAAAGAGGAAAACCGTTATACCATAATTACCATGGAAAAATCTTTTCATGGCCGCACCATGGCCACACTCTCTGCAACAGGCCAGGATAAGATTAAAGCAGGGTTTGACCCAGGACTGGAAGGCTTTGAATTCATCCCCTTTAACAATGTTGATGCATTACAAAAAAAAATTGATTCATCCACCTGTGCTGTACTCATTGAACCGATACAGGGGGAAGGGGGCGTACGCTGTCCCGATCCTGAATATTTTCAAAAAGTAAGAGAAATTTGTGATAAAACAGGCACCCTCCTTATATTTGACGAAATCCAGACAGGCATAGGCCGCACAGGCAAACTTTTTGCCTATGAAAATTTTGGTATTGAACCCGACATAATGACCCTGGCAAAGGCCCTCGCCAATGGGCTTCCCATTGGAGCAATGCTGGCCAAAGAAGAAATTGCCGAAGCATTTGGCCCAGGTACCCATGCATCCACATTTGGAGGGACTCCGATTGTTACTGCAGCTTCCCTTGAGGTACTTAAAACAATCAGCAGAGAAAAAATACTTGCCCATGCCCTCAACATGGGCAAATATTTTATAAAACAACTCAACTATTTAAAAGAGAAGCATGCCTCCGTGAAAGATGTCCGGGGAATTGGCCTTCTCCTCGGAATGAAGATCAATACAGACGGAGACCTCATCGTAAAAAAATGCATGGAAAAAGGATTTCTGATTAATTCCATTCAGGGAAATATCCTCAGATTTATTCCCCCCCTTATAATAAAAGAAAAAGAGATTGATGCATTAATCAGCTGTCTGGACAGCATTTTATAAAACCTTAAAGCGAAATACTAAAATGGAAAACAACCTACTCTCACTTTCGACCCTGGATAAGGAAGATTTTGATTATCTTCTTACAAGAGCGCTTGAATTAAAACAAAGGCATGAGCAGAATATTTCAGATCTCCCCCTGGCCGGTAAAACAGTCGGGCTGATCTTTGAAAAGCCCTCAACACGCACCCGCATATCTTTTGAGGTTGCCACATCACACCTTGGAGGGGCATCAATTTTTATAAGCTCCCAAGAGACACAAATGTCACGGGATGAGCCGATAAAAGATACCGCAAGGGTTCTTTCAAACTATTTGGACTGCCTGGTCATCAGAACATATGCCCAGGAAATAATAGAAGAATTTGAAAATTTTTCCACCATACCTGTTATTAATGCATTAACAGATCTTTACCACCCATGTCAGGTACTAAGTGACCTTATGACAGTAGTGGAATATAAAGGTGGATATAAGGGGCTGAAAATTGCCTGGGTGGGGGACGGAAATAATGTGGCCAACTCCTGGATTAACGCCGCCGGGATACTTGATCTTAACCTTGCTCTGGCATGCCCTGAAAATTATCAGCCGAATCCTGAAATCATAAAAAATGCCCTGGCTGCAGGGAAGGGAAAAATTGAAATTGTTGCCGACCCTGTGCAGGCGGTCGAAAATGCAGATGTCATCTACACAGATGTATGGGCAAGCATGGGCCAGGAGGAACAACTGGAAAAAAGAAAACAATTATTTAAACCTTTCCAGGTAAACTCAAAACTTGTGAGCATGGCCGCAAAGGATGCCATAATTATGCACTGCCTCCCAGCCCACAGAGGTGAAGAAATTAGCGATAAAGTCATGGAAGGGGAACAATCTGTGATATGGGACCAGTCTGAAAATAAACTTCACATGCATAAGGCAATTCTTGAAACATTTTTGTAGATAAATTCAGTAGTGTCCGGTTAAAATATTGCGTGAGGTAAGTTTAATTGTTTCTTGCAAATTTCTAACCGGACACTACTGAGATAGATTGTAAGATAAGGAGATATATCTGTGCCAGAAAAAATAAAAAAAGTAATATTAGCATATTCCGGAGGACTCGACACGTCAGTGATCCTGAAATGGCTAATTGAAACGTATGAATGTGATGTTATAACATTCTCAGCAGATATCGGCCAGGAAGAAGAACTAAACGACATAGAGGAAAAAGCCAAAAAAACCGGCGCCTCAAAAGTATATATAGATGATCTGACAGAAACATTTGCAGCAGATTTTGTTTTTCCTGCTTTCAGGGCAAATGCCGTTTATGAAGGGGAATATCTTCTGGGGACAGCCCTTGCAAGGCCATTGATTGCCCAACGCCAAATGGAAATAGCCGGTATTGAAAATGCAGATGCTGTGAGTCACGGCGCCACAGGAAAAGGGAATGACCAGGTAAGATTTGAGTTAGGTTATTTTGCCCATGATCCCCATATTAAAATAATTGCCCCATGGAGAGAATGGGACTTAAACTCCAGAACAAGCCTCATGGCCTTTGCTGAAAAACATAAAATCCCTGTACCAACAACCAAAGCAAAACCATACAGCACAGACAGAAACATGCTTCACATAAGTTATGAGGGTGGAATTTTAGAAGATCCCTGGAACCAGCCACCGGAAGATATGTTCACACTTACAGTTTCACCCAAAGATGCCCCTTGCACCCCTGAAGTAATTGAAATAACATTTAAAACAGGAAACCCGGTTGCCATAAACGGTAAAGAGATGACTTCTGCAAATATCCTCAGGGAGCTTAACAGGCTTGGGGGGAGCCATGGAATAGGAAGGTTGGATATTGTTGAAAACCGCTATGTTGGAATGAAATCAAGGGGTGTATATGAAACTCCAGGGGGAACAATCCTCAGAAAAGCCCACATGGCAATGGAATCGATCACCATGGATCGTGAGGTAATGCATCTAAGGGACTCCCTTATTCCCAAATACTCTGAAATCATATATAATGGATTCTGGTTCTCCCCTGAGATGAAACTTTTACAAAATATGATAGACCAGACCCAGATAAATGTTTCCGGCATTGTCCGGCTTGAACTCTACAAAGGCAACTGCTCTATCCTGGGACGTAAATCTGATGTATCCCTTTACAGTGAAGATTTTGCAACCTTTGAAGATGACAATGTTTTTACACAAAAAGATGCTGAAGGTTTTATCCGGCTAAATGCTTTACGTTTACGCATACAAAAATTGATGTCAAAATAATAATGGAAACTAAAACAGCAAAAAAACCATGGGACGGCAGATTTACTGCCGGAACAGACCAGCTCGTGGAAGCCTTTACCTCTTCCATACAGATAGACAAACATCTCTACGCCCATGATATAGAAGGGAGCATGGCCCACTGCAGCATGCTTGCCAGACAATCTATTATTACGGAGGATGAAGCTTCCGAAATAATTCTGGGGCTGAAAAATATCAAAAAAGAGATCGAAAACGGCACATTTCTGTTTAACGACAGTCTGGAAGATATACATATGCACATAGAGGCCCGACTGATTCAAACAGTTGGGAAAGCTGCTCAAAAGCTCCATACAGCACGGAGCAGAAATGATCAGGTTGCCCTTGATGTAAGGCTCTACTTAAAACATGAGATTTTAATGATCCTAGAGAGTCTCAATCAGTTAAAAAAAACCATTATCTCCTTTGCAAAAAAGTATATTGATGTTATTTTGCCTGGATACACCCATCTTCAAAGGGCACAGCCGGTCTTGTTTTCCCATCACATGATGGCCTATTATGAGATGTTTTCAAGGGATTATGAAAGATTCCATGATTGTCTGAAACGGACAGATGTGATGCCTCTGGGCTCAGCAGCCCTTGCCGGAACCACCTATCCCATAGACAGGGAGTATACTGCAAACCTTCTCAGATTCTCGAAAATATCGGAAAACAGCATAGACTCTGTGTCGGACAGGGATTTTATCATGGAATTCCTGTCAGCCGCCAGTATATGCATGGTACATTTCAGCCGCCTTTCCGAGGAATTTATACTCTGGTCATCATATGAATTCAATTTTATTGAGCTCCCCGATTCCTTTGCAACGGGGAGCAGCATAATGCCCCAAAAGAAAAATCCTGATATCTGCGAACTAATACGGGGAAAAACAGGAAGAGTCTTTGGAGATTTAGTCGCAATTTTATCAATGATGAAATCCCAGCCCCTGGCCTACAACAGGGACATGCAGGAAGATAAAGAGCCTCTTTTTAATTCTGTTGATATATTAAAATCATCCATTGCAATATATACTAAACTACTCCCGGAAATAAAAATAAACGCAAAAACCATGGCACAGGCAGCATCAAAAGGTTTTTTAAATGCAACGGACCTGGCAGATTACCTGGCAAGCAGAGGACTCCCCTTTAGAAAAGCCCATGCCTGCGCAGGAAATGCTGTAAATTATGCCCTTAGCAAAAATAAAGAACTCCATGAATTAACCCTGGATGAGTTAAAAAACTTTTCTACATTAATAAAAGAAGATATATATGAAGCCTTAACTTTAAAACAGATGATAAACAGAAGAAATTCTTCCGGCGGCACAGCCACAGAAAATGTAAAAGCTGCCATAAAAAAAGCTGAAAAAATGGTCAAATGAAACAATATTTAACACTTAATTCTATCACTAACCTCTTTTTTTTAATTCTGCTTATCTTTTTTTTTACAGGATGCGGGAAAAAAGGGCCCCCTGTCCCCCCTGGTCAAAAGTCCATCCCTGCGGTAACAGATTTAAGTTATAGTATAGATAATAATATGCTCATACTTTCATGGTCAAAGCCCACAGAAAAAGGGAAAGCTGACCCTGCAGGCTTTGCCATATACAGGTCAAGAAAAAAAATCGAAGATCAGGATTGTAAGGGCTGCCCTGGTACCTTTAAACAGATTGCCCATATCACTGCCCAGGGCACAAAAGATACCTTTGAATATAAAGACCAGCTTAAAGCAGGGTACCACTATATATACAGAATCAGGGTTTACACAAAAAATAAAATTCATGGTCAAAGCTCAAATATTATTGAATTTTCATTTTAAAAAAGGACCCCCTTTAAATTTAGTTTGCACTTTATTTTCTGGATTCCCGTTTCACGGGAATAACATACAACAAACTCTTAACCCATCTTTTCGACTAAAAAAATAAATTCTGTAATTACAGGATGTTACTTTTTAAAAATTTCCAATTACGTGATAGAGATAAAGTAGCAATGCGTCTATAATTTCCCCAGCACCACAGCCATTCCAAGGAGCTGATTTGCAGCGCCTGCAACCTGTTTTGCGCCTTCCTCTGCTTCATGCACCAGCACGGTAATATCTTCTACTCCCAGGGCGGCTTGCTCAACACCGCTTTTCTGCTGATTTATTGACAAATTTATTTCATCTATGGATGCCATTACCTGCTCTGTAAAATCGGTTATCCTGTTAAGATCACCCTTTACCTCCTGGGAAAACAGAATCCCCTTTTCCACAGCCTTTATACCATCTTCTGTTGACACGATTGTTTTATTGGAATCTGTCTGTATATCATCTATAATAGACTTCACCTCTTTAGCCGATTCAACACTCCGCTCAGCAAGTTTTATGATTCTGTCAGCCACAGCCATGAATCTTTCACCAATTTCCCCTGCTCCTGCCGCTTCAATGGTGGCATTATAGGACAAGACTGTCATCTGCTGTGAAAGCTCGTTTATCACATCTAGGACAACCCCTATATGCTGGGATTTTTCACCCAGGGAAAGCATGTTGGCCGCACTTATTTCCACCTTTTCCTGTATCATCTTTATCCCGTCAATTGCATGGTCAAGAGATGTCTGTCCACTTTCAACAGCTGCTTTTGTCTCTTTGGCCACAGCTATGGCAGCAGATGATGTTCCGGAAATCTGTTTTGATGTGGCAACCAGTTCCTGCATAACTGAACTTATCTCTGACACGGCTGATGTATGCTGAGATGCAGATTTAAGCTGCTGGTCTGAATTTGCATGAAGCTCCCCGGAAGCTGTATGGATATCATTTTTCACAAGGGCCAAGGGGAGCACCATTGATCTGTAAAAATACCAGTAGAGACCCGCAAGAATAATAAAACTGGCAAGGAGAAGAGAAACCGCTGCTAAAGAGACAAAACGGGTAGCTCCATCGACTATTTCAGAATATTTTTTATGCTCCTCTGTTACTTTACCTGAAAAAAGTTTCATGTTTTCAACAAGCTTGCCGTGGGAAATATTATGCTCCCTGTACCCTTTTATTATTTTTTCCATACCAGCATTTAAAACCCGATTTTCAGATCCAATTTCAAAAACTTCCCCAAAGCCTGCCACATTAAACATTATTCTTTCAAGAAAATTTACCAGATCAAGAACCGATTGAGTCTCTTTACTCATTTCCCTGAATAACTGATTTAGTCCCATCCCGTCTATAAGTTCTGATTCCGCATCAAAAATCCTGTTTATTTTATTTAAATGCTCCCCTGGTAATTCCATATCCTTTAAAATTTCCAGATAAACCTTATACGCACCAAAAAACTTGGCATGCATTCCTGCTGTTTTTTGAAAAGTAGCAGTCTTTGAGACCTCTATTACACAGACAATTACTGTTAATCCAAGAACAAAATGTATAACAATAAGCAGCCTGAATGCCTGTTTCAAAGTTAAATTCTGAAGTTTTTTAAACATAATCCCTCCATGGTATGATAAATGAGATCCCAGGATATTGAAAATTCAATAAAAAACAGAGTACAATCATATTGTATTATAATAATCTATATTTAAGGATCAAATTAAAGTCAAAAACTTTTCAATATATACTATAGTTTTGAGTATTGAGTTTCCATAGGGAACCTTGACATTGACAAGGAAGATATCAAAACATATATTCACCACATGACATATTTGAATCGGATATATAGATATTCAGATAATAAATTTCATAGGGATAGATGTTAGAATTGAGCTATGGTGAAATTATTTATGTGACGGTCTATAGCAAAATAAAAAAGGACTTCTCCCATGACTCAGCATATTATAATTGAAAAAAAAGATAAAATCGGTAAAATCTTCTTTAATAATCCAAAGCATTTTAATCCAATGACACCGGATATGATGAAAGAGGTAAAAGAAGCTGTAGATGAACTGGAAGCAGATGAGAGTATACGCGTAATTACCTTTACGGGTAAAGGAAAGGGGTTTTCATCCGGGGCAGATTATAATTTCATGGACAAAATAACAAGGATGAGTCCCACACAGATTAAGAATAATGTTTATGCATATTTTACAGGGGGAGTAAAAGCGATTAAACTGTGTAAAAAACCGACCATAGCGGCAGTAAGAGGACCTGCCGTGGGGGGAGGATGTGAGCTTGCCCTGGCCTGTGATTTCAGAATCGTCTCTGAAACAGCACTATTTAAAGAAGCATGGGTCAAACTGGGGCTGATATCACCACTTGGAGGAATGTTTCTTCTTCCCCGTCTTGTGGGGCTGGCAAAAGCTACTGAAATGTTCATGCTGGGTAAATCTGTTGACGGGCAGGAGGCTGAACGTATCGGGCTTGCCAATAAATGCGTCCCTGACAGCAGATTAGAAGAAGAGACCCTTGCTTTGGCAACAGAATTATCCACAGGAGCACCCCTTGCTTTATCAGCAATTAAAGAAGGGCTGCGCCGTGGTATGGAATCTACTCTTTTTACAGAATGGGAAACAAATTCATTTATCCAGGCCACCCTTTTAAGCTCTAAGGATTTTGCAGAGGCTGTAAACGCAATCAACGAATCCCGGGAAGCAATTTTTAAAGGGGAATAGGAAGCCTGCAAAAAAAAACGGGGCTTAATAAATAGCTAATCCCTGAACAAAAACTCCTGTCCCCATCCTATTTGAGCATGGAATCCAGCTTTTTTTCCTGTTCAAGGGCATAAAGTTCATCACAGCCGCCAACGTGGTGATCACCTATAAAAATCTGGGGTACTGTTTTTCTCCCCCCACTTTTTTTTACAACTTCAGCGACCAGTTCAGGATTTTTATCAACACGCAACTCCTTGTACTCAACTTTTTTAGATTCCAGAAGCTGTTTAGCCTTTACACAATAGGGGCAGTTTTCAGATGAATATATAGTAACATTTTTCATAAAGGATCCTCCTGTTGATCTTACTATCCGCAGATAATGTACGTGTAAAAAATTATTTACAATAAATTCCTCAACCTTCTATACAATTACTAAGGAACGGAGATGAAATAAGTTGAGCAGAAATAGCGCAGGATTTTGGCCCATATACAAGGCGCATTAAAGGTTGCATACTATACGTATTCGACCTTTGATGCAACGAAGTAGATGGGCCAAAAGACAAGCTATTTCGTTCAACTTATAAAATTTTTGTTCCTAATCCTTTATTGTGTATATAAAGAACTTATAAATAGCAATCAACTTTTAAGAAACTCCAAACCAGGAGAATAATATTATGAAAAAAGTGATCGTGACAGCCGCAATAACAGGTGCTATCCATACTCCCACCATGTCTGAATATCTCCCCATAACCCCGGGGCAGATAATCGATGAAATAATTGCTGTTCACGAGGCAGGGGGAAGCATATGCCATGTTCATGTCAGGGACCCTAAAACCGGAAAACCGGTTTCAGACACAGGACTTTACAATGAAATTGCCAAAGAGGTAAAAAAAAAGTGCAATATTATTCTCTGCATTACCACAGGGGGCGGCCTTGGAATGAGTGGGAAAGAACGTGTCAAAACAGTGACCGACCTGGCTCCTGAGCTGGCATCTTTTAACGCAGGATCTGTAAATTTTGCCCTGTTTCATGCCGCAAAAAAGTACAAAAACTGGAAATACGACTGGGAACAGCAATATCTTGAAATGACTGAAGATTACATTTTTTCAAATACATTCAAAACAATGCGGGAATTTTGCGGTTATTTTAATGAACAGAATACAAAACCCGAATTTGAAATTTATGACGCAGGAATGATAAATAATGTGGCCTTTTTAATTGACCAGGGCTACATAAAAAAGCCTTATTATCTGCAATTTGTAATGGGAATCCTTGGGGGAATCACCGCAAGTCCCGAAAACCTGATCTTCCTTGTGGACTATGCAAAACGGCAAATTGGTGATTTTGAGTTTTCAGTCTGCGCAGCCGGTAAATTCCAGTTTTCCATGTGTACCCAGTCTCTTCTTTTAGGGGGACATGTTCGGGTGGGCATGGAAGACAACCTTTACATAGAGAAGGGGGTTATGGCCAAAAGCAATGCGGAACAGGTTGCAAAAATTATTCGTATTGCAGGGGAGCTGGGTCTTAAATCTGCCACTCCTGAAGAAGCCAGAAAAATCCTTGGACTAAAGGGCTTAAATAAGGTAAAATATTAATATTTTTTTAACTATTCAGCTGATATGTGTGTATAGCTGAATAGTTACATACTTTTTCAAATTAAGGCCTGCAGCACAATGCCGAAAAACATAGCCTGCAACGCTATACAATTTAATGTCCGGGATTTTATACCACCTGGAAATAGAACCCGGGAGGATTACACATATGATTAATCGAG
>JAUVKE010000346.1 GCA_030592105.1 Desulfobacteraceae bacterium | reverse complement strand
TGCTCCTGATGCAGACATGATTATTCAAGAAGTTTGTAAATATTATGATGTTTTCATTAAAGATCTGTTTATAACCAAAAGAGGATGGTTTAACAAATCCAGGAATATTGCAATTTACTTGATTCGATTTATGAGATCAGAACAGTTATTGAAAATAGCAGAGATCTTTAATATCAGAGGTTACAGTACAGTTAGTAGTGCCATTCAGCGGGTGGGAGATTTAAGAAAAAAAGATAAAAAAATCCGTGAAGAGATTGATTCTATAATAAAAAAAATATACAAGAGTCAAATGAAGATTTGACCCCTTTTTTTGCAGGGGTTTTGATCAAGAAGGACTGTTTCAGGAAAACACCGAAAAAATTGACAATTATCTGGATGAATTAATAAAAATAATATTTTTCGGCCTTAGGGCTAAAAACAGTGCTGATGAAGCTGAGTCTTTTAAATGTTTTATTTTCATTTTCCTTTTTTTCCTCTGTCGGCTGGGTGCTGGAGGTTTTGTATCGCTCCCTTGCAAACAGGAAGTTTATCAATCCAGGACTGTTAAAGGGGCCTTATTTGATTCTATACGGCACCGGCGCATTGGCGTTAATCGGTGTAATTTATTGCATTCAAGAGTATTCTTTTTTGGTTAAAATGTTGGTTTATTTTGCCGCTACAACAGGCCTTGAGCTTGTTGCGGCATTAATGGCAGAGAAGTTTTTTCAGATTCGGTTATGGGATTATTCAAAAGAACATTTCCAGTTCCGGGGTCATATCTGCCTTAAATTTTCTTTTTACTGGATTTTGCTCGCGTTTGGGTTTGAATATTTGCTTTTTCCTTTATTTCAGACCATAAATAATTATATGGGATCTAAAATTAAGCTTGGTTTTACGATAATTTTAATCTCATTAATATTGACTGATTTTGCCTTTGTGGTATGGAATAAATTTTTATCCGGTGGGGAAAAAACTGCTGAAAGAGGTTTTTGATGGAAACTGAATTTTTACAGACTGCCGCTCCCTTGCTCGAGAACCCCACGGTTCAAGCCTTGTCCCGCTACAATCACCACCGGGGTAAAACAAGGCTTGAACATGTTCAAGAGGTCGCCTGGATAAGTTTTTTGATTGGCAAAAGGTTTTCTAAAAGCATTTCGCTGGATAGCCGTGCAATCATCAGGGGCGCTTTGCTGCATGACCTTTTTTTTTATGACTGGCTGCGTGAAGGACCACGCCTGCATGGTTTGAGGCATCATAATATCGCACTGAAAAATGCCCGCAAAATAATATCTTTATCAAAAATAGAAGAGGATATTATAAAAAAACATATGTGGCCTCTTACGGTGATTCCTCCTTTGTATCCGGAATCTTTTCTTGTTGCCATGGTGGATACTTATTGCAGCGCCAAAGATTATATCGTTCGCCGCAAACCGGAAAAATACAGTATTTTGTTCAAAAAATATATGGGTGAAACCGATATTCAGGATATATAGATGAAAAGCGTTTACCCCGTCGGGGTTGATATAGGTTCTACCACAGCCAAGGTCGTAATATTAAATGAAAAGGGTGATTTGATTTTCAGCCGTTACCGCCGTCACCAGGCCAGGACGGTGGAAACCGCTCTGGAAATTTTCAAGGAAGCCTTACAGGAAATCGGGAATCCGGAACTTGATCCGGCAGTGACAGGTTCAGCCGGAATGGGAGCTGCTGAAACATTAGGGCTTCCCTTTGTACAGGAAGTCGTGGCTTCCGCACACCTGATCAGGGTAAAATATCCTGAAGTCAGGACTTTTATAGAGATAGGCGGCGAAGATTCCAAAATAATTTTCTTTGACGATAATTTAAGGCCGAATATCAGGATGAACGGAAGCTGCGCCGGCGGAACCGGAGCTTTTATTGATCAGATGGCCGTACTTTTGAATATTCCTGTTTCAGAATATAATGGCCTGGCCGAAAAATCAGAATCGATTTACCCGATTGCATCGCGCTGCGGGGTTTTTGCCAAAACCGATATCCAGGCCCTTTTAAGCCAGGATGTATCAAAAGAGGATATAGCCGCCTCGGTATTTCATTCTGTTGCGCTGCAGGTCATCAGCTCTCTTTCCCGGGGGCGTGAGATTAGAAGCAAGATTTTGATCGGCGGAGGGCCGCTCACCTTTTATCCGGCCCTTAGAAAGGCTTTTTTAAATATACTCTCTTTTGAAAATAAAAACGATTTAATCGTGCCGGATCATCCGGAATTAATTCCTGCCATGGGCGCTGCCATTACACAAAATCTGGAGCGGCATACGATCATGCTGCGCGATCTTATTGCCTTGCCGGCAAAAAAAAATAATCAGGGTGACAAGAATAAAACATCCCGGCTCGCTCCTTTATTTGAAAGCCGGGCAGAATATGATACCTGGCTTGAAGAGCATGCAAACGATCAAGTGCCCCGAGCTGTTCCGGCAGAAGTAAAAGATAAAAATCTTTTTTTAGGCGTCGATTCAGGCTCGACCACCACCAAGCTTGTTTTGGTGAATCAAGAGGGTCAAATAGTCCTGAGCCATTACGGCTCCAATCACGGAAACCCTATTGAGGCGGTAAAATCAGGCTTATCGGAATTCAGGGAAAAATTCATTGAAGCCGGATTTAAACCGCAGATTATCAGGACAGCCGCTACCGGCTACGGTGAAGACCTGATTATGGCAGCCTTTGGATTAAATGACGGGGTGGTTGAAACCATGGCCCATTACCGGGCTGCCAAATATTTTGACAAGGATATTTCTTTTATTCTGGATATAGGCGGCCAGGACATGAAAGCTATCTATATAAATAACAGGGCGGTTTCCAATATTCAGATCAACGAGGCCTGCTCCTCCGGCTGCGGATCTTTTATTGAAACTTTTGCCCGTTCCATGGGGTATGGAGTGGCTGATTTTGCAAAAATCGCCTGTGAGCAGAACGCCCCTTTTGATCTGGGCACCAGATGTACTGTTTTTATGAATTCCAAAGTAAAACAGGCCCTCCGGGAAGGCGCTTCGATTTCAGACATTTCAGCCGGACTGGCTTATTCGGTAATAAAAAATTCACTTTATAAGGTTTTAAAATTAAAAGATACTGTAGTTCTGGGTAACCGGATTATTGCCCAGGGCGGAACATTCAAAAATCATGCGGTACTGAGAGCCTTTGAACTTCTTCTTCAGAAAAAGGTTATCCGCCCTGATATACCGGAGCTCATGGGAGCATTCGGAGCG
>JAUVKE010000512.1 GCA_030592105.1 Desulfobacteraceae bacterium | reverse complement strand
ATTCAACCTTCTTGATGCGCGCGGTGCCATAAGTGTTACAGAGCGCACCGGATACATAGCGAGAATCAGAAATATTGCCAGGAGCTGCGCTAAAGCCTATCTTAAACAAAGAAAAGATTTAGGTTTTCCATTGTTAAAAAAATAGCAAACATATACAGGTGTGAATAATGCACGATTTATTGATTGAAATAGGAACTGAGGAGATACCAGCGGGGTATATTGAACCAGCTCTTGAATCTTTTTCATCTCTTCTTTTAAATAAACTTTCTGAGTTTCGTATAGACTATAAAAAATCCAGTACTTATGGAACTCCAAGGCGATTGGCCATACAAGTCACGGATGTTTCAGACAGGCAAAAGTCAATTATAATTGAAATAACAGGGCCTCCTGAACGTATAGGGTTTGATAAAAACGGAAAGCCGACTGTGGCTGCAGAAAAATTTGCACAAAAAGCAGGGGTGGAGATAAGTGAAATAAAAACAAAAAAAACAAAAAAAGGTGTATATCTCTGTGCCGAAAAAAAGGATGGGGGAATATCTGCAAAAGAAGTCCTGGCAAAAATACTCCCCAAAATCATTTTTGCTCTGCCATTTCCTAAAACCATGAGATGGGGAGACCTTTCCATAGAATTCGCACGACCTGTAAAATATATACTTGCTATATTTGGTAATGTTGTAATTCCATGGAATACAGATGGTATAAAAAGCGGGAATTTTACTTCAGGTCATTATTTTATGCATCCAGGCAAGATAGAGATATCAGAGCCGGATCAGTATGTAAAAAAACTGCGGAAAGCTTATGTTCTAGCAGATATAAAAGAGAGAAAACAGACTATTGAAAAGGAAATTTCCAGGGCAGCGGCAAAAATCGGAGGTGAGATATTACCTGATTCTGAGCTGGTGAATATTGTAACAAATCTTGTGGAATATCCGGTAGTTGCCACAGGGAGCTTTGAAAGTAAATATCTTGAACTCCCTGACGAAGTGCTGACAACTTCCATGCGCGAGCATCAGAAATATTTCAGCGTAATAGACAGCGAGAAAAAACTTATGCCTTATTTTATTGTGGTCAATAATACAAAGGCAAAAGATATGGCTCTCGTTGTAAATGGTCATGAAAGAGTGCTCAGGTCGAGGCTTGAGGATGCCATGTTTTTCTTTAAGGCAGATTTGAAAATCTTCTTTGATACACGTATTAATGCGTTAAAAGGTGTTCTCTTTCAAGCTGAACTCGGTACAATGTATGACAAGATTGAACGAATTAAAAAAATAGCCGGATTATTGGCAGATCTGCTTAAAATTGATCCTGTTACAAAAAAACATATTTTAAGAGCCGCATGGCTTTGTAAAGCAGATCTGGTCAGTCAGATTGTTGTTGAATTCCCGAAACTCCAGGGAATCATGGGAAAAATTTATGCACAAAAAGGAAACGAAGATACTGTCATAGCCTCTGCTATGGAAGAGCATTACATGCCCACGCATTCAGGCGGTATCCTCCCTGAATCAATAGTCGGATCAATTATATCAATTGCCGATAAAATTGATACCATATGCGGTTGTTTCTGTGCAGGACTTCAGCCAACAGGCACTTCAGATCCACATGCGCTTAGACGTAAGGGAATTGGTATTATTCATATAATGCTGAATAAAAATTACCCCTTTTTCTTAAAAAAATTAATCAAAGAGACTTTAAAAATATTTCAGAAAAATCTCTCTTT
>JAUVKE010000254.1 GCA_030592105.1 Desulfobacteraceae bacterium | reverse complement strand
CTGCACTAAGAAATTCTACGAAATTTATTCAATACGCTACAAAAACAATTAAACTCCCCTCACGCAAGATTTTAACTGGGCACTATTGATATTTATTCATTAATCGGCCACAATCCTTTTTCCTCAAGAACCGATTTTAATATTTCAAGTGCTCCGTTTGTAGCCGGCATTCCACCGTAGACAAATGTTTGAAAAATTGTTTCAGCTATTTCCGACGGGGTGCAGCCGACATTTAATGCTGCCTGTATATGAAGCCTGAGTTCATCGCGCCTGGCAAGAACAGTCAAGGAGGCCACAGTAATAAGCTGTCTTGTTTTATGGGGTATTTTTTCCCTTGCATACATCTGGCCGGTAATAAACAGGGAAAGGTCCTTTGCCAGATCCTTGTCAAAAGATTTCCAGAGTTCAAAAGGTTTATCCCCTGTAACATCTTTAAAATACAGTGCAGCAGTTTTTTTGGTTTTTTCCACTATCTCTTTGGTCATAACAATCCTTTTCCGGCATATTAATATAAATATTTACGGTGACTATTCAGCTGTGTTGATTTTCGGCATGCTTCAGGTATGATCTGATTAAAGCTTTGGATTAGAATCTCTGATCATTTTTTTCAATGCTTGAACCCTGGTTACCATATCCCGGGCCCTGGTTATTCCGGTAACCATGGCAACTCGCTGTGCTCCGGCCGCAAGCACAAGATGGATATTTTCCTTATTAATCCCTCCCATTGTGGTAAAGGGAGTATTAAGTCTTTCACCTATTTTTGAAATTGCATCTGGGCCGACAAAGCTGCTTGCATCTTTTTTTGTTTTTGTTGGAAAAACGGGGCCTATATTAATATAATCTGCCCCGTCTTTTTCAGCCTGCAAAGCCTCTTGAAGATTATGGCTTGAAGCGCCTATAATAAGATCAGCTGTTATTTTTCGCGCTGCACTCACAGGAAGGTCGTCCTGACCCAAATGAACTCCGTCGGCCTGAACAGCCAGAGCAATGTCCATATGATCATTAATAATCAACAGGGCATCTTTTAAAATTGTACGTTTTTTGAATTCAATGGCAAGATCGTATATCTCTTTTTTTGACCAGTCCTTCTCCCTGAGTTGAATGATTTTCGCACCTCCTGCAAGGACAGCATCCAATACCTCGAGATTTGTCCGTCCTTTTGAAAGTTCCTGGCATGTAACCGGATATATATCAATTTTTTTAAATTTTTCCAGGCGCTCTTCTTTAATCATCCCCCCCCACAATTCTCACCAGCTCAAGAATATCCCCATTTTTTATAATTATCTGCTGAATCATGTGTTCATAAACAATTTCTCTGTTTAATTCAACAGCAGTACCCTTAAGGGGAATACCTTCAAGTTCAAGAAGGGAAGCCAGAGTCATCTTTTTTTCTATCTTTTTTTCTTTGCCGTTTATTTGTATTTTAATTTCCATTTTACTCTGCCTTAAGGAATGCTGCATCCCAATCCTTCCACACAGGTTCATAGCCCAGGGAAAAAATAGCTGCAGCAACATCTTTGGCTGTTCTGTCGTCACTTATCTGAAACTGTCCTTCTGCGTCGTCTGATAGCAAGTAACCCCCTGGCGCTGTTTTGCTGCCGGCACTCATATGGGTGATACCCAAAGGGATTAAATTATTCCGTAAATTTTGAGATTCGCGGGTCGATAAAACTATCCCTGCATCCTGCAACCATAACCGGAGCGCACATATAATCTGAACAAAATTGGTATCTGTTACCGGAAATTCAGGTTGATATCCACCGACTGCCGGCCTTAATCTCGGAAAAGAAATTGATATATGGCTTTTCCAGTATCTCCCCATGAGATAGGCTGCATGCAACCCTGTTAAAGCACTCTCCACTCTCCAGGGAGATAATCCCAAAAGAGCGCCTACATTTATCCGTCTGAATGAAGCCATCCCACCACGATCCGGGGTTTCAAGACGCCATGTGAAATCTCTTTTTTTGCCAGCCGGATGGACAGACCTGTAACGCTCTTGATTATAGGTTTCCTGATATACTGTCAGACCGTCAACTCCGCTTGCCACCAGAGCTTTGTATGAATCTGTATCCATTGGATATATCTCTATGGAAATTGATGCAAAAAATTTTTGCAGATTTTTTGCTATTTCACAAAGATAATCAAGGGTTACACTCTTGGGAGATTCACCGCTCACAAGGAGAATATGCCGAAAGCCCTGATCATGGAGAACTTTTGCTTCAGCTATGGCCTCTTTAACAGAAAGAGTTCTACGGGTTATCTTATTATTACGGTTAAAACCACAATAACGGCAGGAATTTGTACATTCGCTGGATAAATATACTGGGGCAAACATCTGGATAGTCCTGCCGAACCTTTGAAGGGTGAGTTCATGGGAGCGGCGGGCTATTAATTCAAGTTTTTTTTCTGCTGCAGGAGAAAGGAGCGCCAAAAAATCGTTGAAATCTATTTTTTCGGCATAAAGCGCCCTGTTAACATCATGATCTGTCATTTTATTAATAGCGGCATCCAGATCATCCCAATTGTATTCTTTTATTATATCTACAAAACCCATTCTACTCATCCCGCAAAAAACCGGTCAAAGGTGAACTGGCTTTAGCTTTTATGTTCTCTTTTCCAAGACCTGCCATAAACGCAGCATATCCCGCTTCCACGCCTGCCTTAAAAGCCATGGCCATGGCCACAGGGTCCCTTGCAACAGCAATGGCCGTATTAACAAGAACTGCGTCTGCCCCCATCTCCATGGCTTCAGCTGCGTGGGAGGGTGCACCGATTCCAGCATCTACAACAACCGGTATCCGTGCCTGTTCAATAATAATTCTCAGGGAATCTTTTGTTTTCAACCCTCTGTTTGTTCCTATGGGGGCTCCAAGAGGCATTACCGTTACAGTTCCGACATCTTCCAAACGCTTAGCCAGAACCGGATCGGCATTAATATACGGAAGGACATTAAAGCCATCTTTTACAAGTATCTCTGCTGCTTTCAGTGTTTCCACAGGGTCCGGGAGAAGATAATGGGGATCCGGTGTAACTTCAAGCTTTATCCATGGTTCGCATCCTGCAGCCCGGGCCATTCGAGCCAGACGCACCGCTTCTTCCGCATCCCGCGCTCCACTGGTGTTCGGCAGCAGCAGGTAACGATCTGTATCAATGGCAGACATAAGATCATCTCCGGGGTTGGATAAATCAACTCTGCGAAGCGCAACTGTAACGATTTGAGCAGATGAGGCCTCAATAGCCTGTTTCATGATTTCAACGGAGGAAAATTTTCCGGTTCCCAGCAAAAGACGTGAAGTAAATGTACGGTCTGCAATATTTAATAAGGGAAATTTGGTCACAAATATATTCTCCAGCAAGTTTTCAAAAACTGTTTATTCAGGCGTTGTTAATTCCACATTCTTTTAGAAAATTTTGGGAAGTAACAGAATGGATAGTACTAAAACAGAGCTTAAACCGATAACGCACACAAAATCTTTTGTAATTATTCAGATGTGCTTATTTTAAGCATATCAGCTGAATAGTTACAATTACCCGATTTTAAAACTTGGCACAAGGGCAAAAGGAGGAAGGCGTATTATAATACGCAGGCCGGCCGATAACAGACAACTCACCCTGGTCTACAGGGCAAGCATGCGGTCAAGGGCAACTTTTGCGCCTTTTTTTATTGTTTCAGAAACTTTGATAACATTAACCTTTCCGATATTTTCCAATGACCACAGAAGTTTTTTTAAATCGATTTTATACATATTGGGACAGATGGACTCATAAAGAGGAAGAATTTTTTTATCCTTATATTCTGCAGCAAGCCTGTCAATAAGGTTAAATTCTGTACCTATGATAATTGTTGACCCGGGGGATGCCTCTTCAACGTATTTCACAATAAAACTTGTTGATCCTGCAGCATCAGAAAGTTCCACGACCTCCTGGGGACATTCCGGATGAACAACAATCTTACTGTCAGGATATTTTTCTTTCATCTGGCAAATGTGATCAACCTTAAAATCTGTATGAACATGGCAGAATCCATTCCACAAAATTATCTGCGCATTTTTTATACTTTCAGCGGTATTTCCCCCCAATGGCTCGTCAGAATTCCAGAGAATCATCTGGTCCGGTTTTATTCCCATTTTATTTCCGGTATTTCGGCCCAGATGCTGATCAGGGAAAAAGAAAATCTTCCCACGCCTTTTAAAGCTCCACTCAAATGCAGCAGGCGTATTAGAGG
>JAUVKE010000021.1 GCA_030592105.1 Desulfobacteraceae bacterium | reverse complement strand
TTTGCCCTGGCCATAAGAAATAAAAAAATAAAGATGAGCAGGACTATTTATGATGATTGTGCAAAAATAGTCCTTGGGGAGAATCCTGATCTTGTGGGCTTTTCTGCGCAGTGCACAACCTATCCCGGGGTAATAAGGATTGCCGAAAAAATAAAAAAAGAGAGCCCTGAAACAAAAATAGTTATTGGCGGACACAATGCTTCCTTTGTTGCCCAAGAGACCCTTGCCAGCTTTTCTTTTATAGATGCTGTTGTAAAAGGGGAGGGGGAAATAACATTTCAGGAGTTGGTAACAGCTTATGAAAACGGATTGAACGAAGCAGGTGTGGCAGGGGTCACATACAGGTCCCATGGCAAAATTATACAGAATAAAGATCGAAAACTGATAAAAGTGCTTGATGATCTTCCCATGGCGGATTATAGTTTTGTTCGGCCCCTTTCGGAATATAGCGGGCTATGCGGGCTCCCCAGGAGTATTGCAATCCTTGAAGTTGGAAGGGGCTGCCCCCACAGGTGTATTTACTGTTCTGAATCCGTAATGTGGCAGCAGAAGACAAGAACCTTCAGTATTAAGCGTCTGGTAAAAGAGATGCGGCACCTCCATGAAAATTACAATGCCCAATGTTTTTTGCTGGCCTATGATCAATTTACTGCTAAAAAAAAATTTGTTGAAGAATTTTGCGCTTTGGTAATAGAAGAAAGGCTGAATCATCTTCCATGGTACTGTATCTCCAGGCTCGATACTGTTGATCCCCCCTTTTACGCAGAATGCGTGAGGCAGGGTGTGAATCAATGTGTTATGGAATAGATTCGGGTTCAAAAAAGACTCTGGCATTTATTCGAAAGAAGATTGATGAAGATATCCTTTATGAGCGTGTAAAGGAGACCACAAAGCAGGGTATCGTCCCCACCTTAAGTTTTATTATAGGCTTTCCCAATGAAGAAAAAGAAGATATTGATGCCACAATGCTCCTTGCTTTAAGAACAGGGGTTCAGGGAAACAGTAATCCTTTGGTACAAATGCCCACGGTTCTTCCAGGAACAGATCTTCATAAATTTTATAAGGATAAACTTGTACGCAGGGTTGATACCTATTTTTCCCTGGGGCTTGAATTTGATAATGGGAGTCGTCTTGCTTTAGACGATAAAATAATAAATTCAGATCCGTCTCTTTTCAGCAGTTTTTATAATCTCCTATGCCCTGGGCGCTCTCTTGAAGAACTTAATATTATTGCAAGCTATTTCCCTTTGATTATTAATCTGTACCCCAAGTCTTTTTTGTTACTTATAATTGCGTTAAAAGAGTCTGCAAGTGATCTTTTTATCAAATTTTTTAACTGGATGGGAAGTAATTATTTACAGGGGAGGCCGCACCTGACCCATGGTGATTGCTTTAGAAATTTTTCAGAGTTTGCGGATCAGACTTTTAAAGGGAGTGGTATAAAAAAATGGAGCCATTTCCAGGAAATGGTAAAGTATGAAACAGTCTCCCTTAAGGCGGGTAAGTTTTCCCATACAAAACAACCCTGTTATACAGACCTCCCCTCTTCAAAAGAGACAATGCCCATGTTGAGGGAGAATGTAATCATATCAGATTTTGAGCATAATATCCGGGAGATAATTGAAGATTTAAATATGGGGATATTTAATAATCAATATGATGCTGAATCTGTATCCCTTATTTTTCGTTTTGAAGATAATGAACTTGAGGTGACTGAAATCAATGATTTCGGGAAAGATTTTCTTGGTTTGTGTGATGGATCTGCCAGATTAAAAGAGATTGTTTCCACGCTTTATCCTGTTTACGGCTCGGATATGGAGAGGAATGTTTTTGTTAAAGAGTGTGAGGAGGCCATGACAGGCTTGTCTGATTTGAGATTACTTCAGGTCTGATTATAACGTGGCTGTATCGGTTGATATGTCTATCTTTAGATCATATCTGAAGTGAGCTTGCAATCATCACAGCCAAATAGTTACATTTTAACTCTGATTTCTTTCAGCCGTTAATCCTCAGTTTTTATACTGATAATTTAATGGCTTAAAATTATAGGAAAAAAAGGAGGTGAAAAAATGCTTAAGACAAAAAAAGTTGAAAAAAAAGTTTCTTCAGCTGCAAGTTGTCATGCTCCGTCATGCCATGCCCCTGCATGCCATGCTCCAGCATGTCATTCGCCAGCGTGTCATTCACCGGCGTGTCATGCTCCATCATGCCATTCTCCAGCGTAACATTATGATTTTTTTTTGATTTGTAGGGGCGACCCTTGTGGTCGCCCTTATTTGGGTAACGAGTCGCCCTTATCTATGGCAACCACAAGGGTGCCCCTACTCGTGTTACAAGCATAAGGAATTATAGGTAATAGTATGAATGTTATGACAAAAATATCTGATTTATCAATCCGGGAGTTACAGGATTTGATTAAAGAAACAATGCTTGAGACATTAAAAGAATTCAGTATCCGAGAAATCGATGTTGAAGAGCAATCCGAGCTTGAAGAGATGTTTGGAAGTGTTCCACGCTCTGAAAAAATTGTGTATGAACGGAAAATACAGTTATGAACTGGAAGCTGAAATATACTAGTCAAGCTTTTAAATTTTTAGAAAAAACATCACTTGAATCTATTGATCCTATAATTCGAAAAGCCATTGAAAAAGTTATATCCTTAGAAAACACAAACATTAATATTCGGAAAATGAAAGGGGAATGGAAGGAATTTTATCGAATACGCCAGGGGAATTTACGAATAATTATTAAATTTGAACCCGAAGATCTTTCTGTCTTGATTTACCGAATTGGATGGCGTGGAAATGTGTATAAATAACCGACACCCTTCAATAGGGCAACCACAAAGGCCCCCCCCCATACGTGTTACAAAATTTCCTCTTTTAACATGCAGCAGGCGATTTTATATTCAGGAGTCCCGTCTTTTTTATAGATCAGGTTTTCCGGTTGAATAAGCTTGTTCATAACGCATCCCTCGGGTATATTTAATCCAAAAAGATGACTTTCGTTTATATTGCCGGTTTGCACCAGGGAATTTTCTTTTATGACCATACTATGCATGGGAAAATCTTCACACAAAGGGCACCTGTATACCCGGCCATTGGGAAATATAAAATAGTTCTCAGCAACATTTCCTGCACATTCAAAGGTCTCCCCTTCGCTTAAATAGACCTTTGGATAGGTTACGGATATCCCGCTGGATGCAATATTTTCGGCTGTTTCCGGTATTATGTCAAGCCACCTGGACCTTTGAACCTGGAGAATTTTGTCCCCCCCTTTTGTCTCCTGGTCTTTTGCAGACTCACCCCTTATACCGAGGACCTGAATAAAAAATTTGTCAATTCCCAAATCATTTAAAAGGGGGCCCATTTTTTCAAGCTCATTTATGTTCAAACTGCTCACTGTATAGATAAGGCTTGTGCAGAATCCTTTTTTAACCGCTTTTTTTATTCCTTTTATACATTTGTCATAACAGCCCTTTCCCCTGATCATATCATTGGTCTTTCTCGAAGCACCGTCTAAGCTGAAACTTAAATAATCCAGGGTGTCGGGGGATGTTTTTGCGAGAAAATCATTAAACAGATATCCGTTGGTATCCACTGTTACAGAATTATACCCAAGGTCTTTGGCAGTTTTTACAGCCTTTGCAAGATCAGGATGAAGGGTGGGCTCTCCTCCCAAAAAAATAATATTCTGTTTTTTCCCTTTTGATGAAAACATCTGCATCCATGATTCCATGGTTGAAAAGGAGAGGGTCTTTGTCCCATGCTGCTTTTTGTTGATATAGCAATGGCAGCAGCTTAAATTACATTGTGTGAGAATATGGAAAAAAAGATTAACAGAATCTTTTGAAAATGAGACTGTATTTTTTTTTATCTTTTTAACAGGTTTCATGTTCTCCGGCCTTATTATACTGCGAGACAATCTTTTGATAATTCTTTACCAAAATCCACAGGATAACATCCATCAAAGCATGCTTTGCAGAAATTATTTTCAGGGTTTTCTACTCCTGTGGAATCGAGGAGTCCTTTAAGACTCAAATAATGTAAAGAGTCCAGATTAAGATAATTTTGCAGTTCTTTTGTGGACATATTCGCAGCGATCAGGTCACCTTTTATGGAAAAATCGATTCCATAGTGACATGGAAAACGGTGCGCCGGACCGGCAACACGTAAATGAATCTTGCTTACACCCAGTTCCCGAAGCGCTTTTACCCTGGTCTTGACCGTTGTTCCCCTTATTACCGAGTCCTCTATTATTATGATCTCTTTACCTTTTAAAAGGCTGCTTATGGGATTTAACTTTACCCTGACTGCAAAGTCACGCATACTCTGGGTCGGCTGAATAAAGGTTCTGCCCACATAATGGTTCCGGATCATTGCCATTTCAAAAGGAATTTTGGATTCTTCGGAATAACCCAAAGCAGCATATGTACCTGAATCGGGAAAGGGCATGACAAGATCAGCATCCACAGGAGCCTCCCTGGCAAGGCATCTCCCATGGGCTTTTCTTACCTGGTAAACATTTTTTTCAAATAATATGCTGTCGGGCCTGGCAAAATATATAAACTCAAATATACAAAATGTCTGTTTGATTTTGTCAAACGGTTTTATGCTCTTTAAACCATCCTTGCTGATAATAAGTATTTCACCTGGATCAAGTTCCCTGATAAAATCTGCCTGAACAAGATCCAGGGCACATGATTCAGAGGCGAGCACATAACTTCCGTTTAATTTTCCCAGGCATAGTGGCCTGAAACCGTTTGGATCTTTTATTCCAAAAATTTCTCCCCTTGATGTTAACCCCACAAAGGCAAATGCTCCCTTAAGTTTTGTCACTGAATTGACAATGGCCTGCTCAAAACCGAATTTAAGGTTTTTTACAAAAAGGTGAAGGAAAATTTCGCTGTCCATGGTGGTTTGGAATATGGAGCCTGCTTCTTCCAGTTCGTTTTTCAATATATGGGCATTTACCAGATTCCCATTATGCGCTATGGCATAGGATTTTTTTCTGTGGCGGATGACAAAAGGCTGGGCATTTGCAATTACAGAGCTCCCTGTGGTTGAATACCTGACATGCCCTATGGCATGTTCTCCTTTTAACTGCTTAAGGCTTTTTTTATCAAAAACGTCCGATACCAGACCCATTTTCTTATGATCATTTATATTATTATCTGCTGCAACAGCTATCCCCGCACTTTCCTGCCCCCTGTGCTGAAGAGCATAAAGGCCGAAATAATTTAATCTGGCGGCATCAGAATGATTGGAAATTCCGAATATCCCACATTCTTCCCGGGGTTTATTATTATAAATCATTGAGTTGTGTATTATACTCCTGAATAGTTTTAACTGTTAATGTTTTATTTAGCATCGCTTCAATACCATGGCACACAGCCATGGCCCCGGCTACGGTGGTGGCATAGGGGATATTAAACTTAATAGCTGCACGTCTTATCTGATATCCGTCACGTTTTGTTTCATTTCCGGCGCCTGAGTTAATAATAAGCTGTATTTCACTGTTTTTAACCGCATCAACCACATTGGGCCGTCCAATGGAAACCTTGTGTATTTTTGTTGTTGGTAATCCATTGTCATTTAAAAAAGAGGATGTTCCCCGGGTCGCCATTATGGCAAAACCAAACTCATTAAATTTTTTGGCAACAGGGAGAATACCCTTTTTATCACGATCCTGCACACTAATAAAGACCGTACCCGATGTGGGGAGAATGTTGCCTGCCCCTGCCTGTGCCTTTGCATATGCTCCTCCGAATTCGGTATCTATCCCCATAACCTCCCCTGTGGATTTCATTTCCGGGCCAAGGAGTGTGTCCACACCTGGAAATCTGTTAAAGGGGAGCACAGCCTCTTTAACTGAAATATGGGAGGGGACGATCTCTTTTATGAGCCCAAGGCTTTTCAGGGTATGTCCCAGCATTACCTTTGTAGCCATTTTAGCAAAAGGGACTCCAGTGGCCTTACTTACAAAGGGTATTGTCCTGGATGCCCTTGGATTGACTTCCAGAACATAAAGAAGATCATCTTTAATTGCGTATTGAACATTCATCAAGCCGACTACATTAAGCTCTTTAGCCATGGCCTTGGTAGCTTTTGTGATTTTATCAATCATATCCTGTTTTATTGTGTGGGGAGGGAGCACACATGCTGAGTCGCCGGAATGGACACCAGCCTCTTCAATATGTTCCATGATCCCTGCAATCACCGTTTTTGTACCATCTGCAATTGCGTCCACATCAACTTCTATGGCATTTTCAAGGAATTTATCTATTAATACAGGATGCTCATTTGATGCGCTTATGGCAAGTTTTACAAAAGTCTCCAGATCTTTTTTAACATATACTATTGCCATGGCCCTTCCGCCCAGGACATAGGATGGCCGGACTATTACAGGATACCCGATTTTTTGGGCCACATTTTCAGCTTCTGCAAAATTCATTGCAATTCCATTTGCCGGCTGGACCAGTCCAAGTTTTTTCAGCATTACCTGAAAATGTTCCCGATCCTCTGCCCTGTCTATACTTTCCGGTTGTGTCCCCAGAATTTTTACCCCTGCCTTATGGAGCCCTTCAGAAAGATTTAAAGGGGTCTGCCCTCCGAATTGAACAATAACACCGTGGGGTTTTTCTGTTTCCACAATATTTAAAACATCTTCCAGGGTAAGGGGTTCAAAGTACAATTTGTCGGAGGTATCGTAATCTGTACTAACGGTTTCAGGGTTGCTGTTTACCATGATGCTCTCCACCCCTATTTCCCTAAGGGCAAATGAAGCATGAACACAGCAATAGTCAAATTCTATCCCCTGGCCGATTCTGTTGGGACCTCCTCCTAAAATTATCACCTTTTTTTTATTCGATATTCTGGCTTCGTTCTCTTTTTCATAGGTGGAATAATAGTATGGAGTTACTGCCTGAAATTCTGCTGCGCATGTGTCAACAAGTTTATAAACAGGATTAAATCCAAGGTCATTTCTTTGCCGCCTGATTGTCTCTTCTGTTGTTCCGGTCAAAAATGCAAGCTGTTTGTCTGAAAAACCTGCAATTTTTGCTTTTTCAATAAGTTCCACAGGGAGCCTTTCCCCTGTTTTTTTTATGCTCAGCTCTAAATCGACAATCTGTTTAAGTTGAGACAAAAACCACGGATCGATTCCGGTCATGTTGAAAATAGTATCAAAATCCATGCCGCCTAAAATGGCATGGCGCAGGTAAAATAACCTAAGGGAATTGGGTGTGGAAAGCTTCTGCTCGATTTCTGCTAAAGATGGTTCTTCTGAATTCTTACCCTTGATATCATTCCCATCGGCTCCAAAACCGTATCTTCCAATTTCAAGGGATCTGATCCCTTTTTGAAAAGCCTCTTTAAAGGTTCTCCCTATGGCCATGGTTTCCCCCACAGATTTCATCGATGTTGTCAGATAATCTTCTGTTTCCGGAAACTTTTCAAAGGTCCACCTGGGAATTTTTACAACACAGTAATCTATACTCGGTTCAAAAGCAGCAAAAGTTTTTCCTGTAATATCATTGGGAATTTCATCAAGGGTATATCCCACAGCAAGTTTTGCAGCTATTTTTGCAATGGGGTAACCTGTGGCCTTTGATGCCAGGGCAGAACTTCTGGAGACCCTTGGGTTCATTTCCACAACAATCATCTCCCCGTTTTTGGGATTAACAGCAAACTGCACATTTGACCCCCCTGTATCCACGCCCATTTCCCGCATGATTGCTATGGCCGCATTTCGCATTTTTTGATATTCTTTATCTGTCAGGGTCTGGGCAGGGGCAACTGTAATGCTGTCTCCTGTATGAATCCCCATGGGGTCCATATTCTCTATGGAACAGATTATTACAACATTATCATTGTTATCCCGCATGACTTCAAGCTCATACTCTTTCCATCCCAGAATCGATTCTTCGAGCATTACCTGACCGATCAGGCTTGCATCTATCCCTGCTTTAGCCAGATTTTCAAGATCTTCATGATTATAGGCAATTCCTCCACCTGTTCCTCCCAGGGTAAAACTCGGACGGATTATCAATGGGAGGCCTATTTCCCTCCCTGCCCTGCGGACTGTCTCCATATCGGTTGCAATTATGCTTACGGGGATTTTAAGCCCGATTTTCTTCATTGCTTTTCTGAACAGATCCCTGTCTTCGGCTTTTTTGATCGCTTTGATGGATGCGCCTATCATCTCCACGCCGAATTTGTCAAGGACTCCCATATTTGAAACTTCCAGGGCAGTGTTAAGCCCTGTTTGTCCGCCCAGGGTGGGGAGAAGAGCATCGGGT
The DNA here is from genome assembly GCA_030592105.1 of Desulfobacteraceae bacterium. The sequence goes on along the minus strand of JAUVKE010000021.1, from coordinate 7,538 downwards.
CTTTCTCTTTCTATTATTTTTGCAACTGTCTCAGGAGTTACCGGCTCTATATATGTCCGGTCAGCCATTTCAGGATCAGTCATTATAGTGGCAGGATTACTGTTTACCAGTATCACGCTGTACCCTTCTTCACGAAGGGCTTTACATGCCTGTGTGCCGGAATAATCGAACTCGCATGCCTGACTGATAATAATCGGGCCTGCACCGATAATAAGAATTTTTTTTAGGTCTGTTCTTTTTGGCATATATTTTATCTGTTGAATTTGTAACTATTCAGTGTCACTGATTTAAGAGACGCAACAGGTATGATCTGATTAAAACAATTGAAATTGTTTGAACGTATTAAAGAGCGTAAAGAAAGACCCATCAGGGCTTAAGCTATTTGTGTCATTTCCCTGTATACTATTGCGTAAGGTTATGTTTATGACGGGTTCTTTCTTTACGCTCTTTAATACGTGAGTTTTTCATGGTTTAATCAGATTATACCTGTTGCTATACAGATTAGCTGAATAGTTACTTAAATTTTTCCATCATTTGTGTAAAATTTTTAAAAAAATATCCTGCAACATGGGGCCCTGGAGAGGCTTCAGGATGGTATTGCACAGCGGAAACCATCAGGTTTTCATGTTTGAATCCTTCCACCGTACTGTCATTAAGGTTCAGATGGGTTATTTCAGCATTTTTGTCAGGGAGGCTGTCAGGATCAATTGCGAATCCGTGATTTTGCGATGTTATTTCTATCTTTCTTGTGGCAAGATTTATTACAGGCTGGTTCCCTCCCCTGTGGCCGAATTTTAGTTTAAATGTTTTTCCTCCCAAAGATATCCAGAGTATCTGGAGTCCCAGGCAGATTCCGAAAATTGGACAAAATCCCAGCAGTTCCCTGACAGTATCAGCAGCATATTTTACAGGTTCAGGGTCTCCAGGTCCATTGGAAAGAAAAATCCCATCGGGCTGGAGACTTTTTATAAGCTTGGGAGAAGTTTTCCCGGGCATTACAAGAACCTCGCATCCTGTATTCTCAAGGCATCTTAGTATATTATATTTTACACCAAAGTCGAGTACCACAACAGAGTATTTTTTGCCCCCGTTTTTCCATATGGCTTTATCCAGGGGAGCAAAATTGTCCCGTGAAAATGAAGGCTCTCCGTTTATCCACAAATATGGCTTATCCGTGGTGACTTTTTTTACCAGATCTTCCCCTTTCATCATGGGAATCTGCCTTGCCCTGTTAACGCATGATACAGGATCAATGTCCATGGTGGAGACAAATGCACGCATGGTACCGGCATTTCGAATATGCAATGTAAGGGCCCTGGTGTCGAGTTGATCTATACCTATTATTCCTTTTCCTCCACCCCCAATTTTTTTTAAATATTCTGCAAGGGTCGATGTGGATCTGTAATTGCTGGGAAATTTTTGATACTCCCGAACAAGGAAGGCTGAAACCTGTATCCGGTCTGATTCAATATCTTCATGATTAATACCGTAGTTTCCAACCAGGGGATATGTCATTGTAACCATCTGATTTTTATATGAAGGATCAGTGAGTACCTCCTGATACCCTGTCATGCTGGTATTAAATACAACTTCACCAGAGGCCTCACCAGCTCCGGTAAATGATCTGCAGGGAAAAGTGCGCCCATCTTCAAGGGCCAATAATGCTCTCATGAATTTTTACATCTCCACGATAACCCATCCAAAATAATTTTTGGGGAGGCTATAATTTTGTTTGATTTTTTATGAAAAACGTAACTATATATAATATACAAGTTATTGATATAATTTTTATAAATTTGTTAAAGTAAAAGTTTCTTATACATAATACATGAAACCTATTTATATATTATCTTTTCATCGTAAGAGCAATATTTTTCTTGACAAAATTATTCAAAAAGATCATGTATGTTAACTTTTTTATTAGTACTTGTTTATTTTTTAATATGCATATTTTTAACAGATTACAATCTGTTAAAAATAATTATTCGGCTGTGCATCTATGGGTATTTTAAAAATAAATCAAAGGGGTATTGATTAACATTTTATAAAATTAATCTAAAATTATTATGAAATATGATATTGAACAAGTAAGGAACATCGGCATAAGTGCTCACATAGATTCCGGCAAAACAACACTCACCGAAAGGATTCTGTTTTATACAAAAAGAATTCATGCTATCCATGATGTTAAGGGGAAAGATGGAGTGGGTGCCACCATGGATTCCATGGAGCTCGAAAAAGAACGAGGCATTACAATCGCTTCTGCTGCTACATTTTGTGAATGGAATAATTATCAGGTAAATATAATTGATACTCCAGGCCATGTCGATTTTACCATTGAAGTGGAACGCTCTTTACGTGTTCTTGACGGAGCCGTTTTTGTCCTGTGCTCCGTGGGAGGTGTGCAGTCCCAATCGATTACAGTCAATCTTCAGATGAAAAGATATAATGTCCCCTGCATCGCCTTTATCAATAAATGTGACAGAGCAGGAGCCAACCCTTCCCGCGTAACTGATCAGCTAAGGGAAAAACTGGGGCATAATCCCATTACCATGCAGATTCCCCTGGGTCTGGAGGCTGATTTAAAAGGAATTGTTGATCTTGTGACCATGAAAGCTTTCTATTTTGAGGGAGTAAATGGTGATGATGTTCGTATGGAGGATGTCCCTGAAGAACTTATTGGGGAAGCTCTTTTAAAGCGTGAGGAACTCATAGATGCCGCATCTATATTTTCAGATGACCTTGTTGAAGCGGTTATAGAAGAAAGGGAAATAGAGGCTGATCTGATCATGGATGCTGTACGTACCGGAACTCTCCTCCGGGAGTTAACCCCTGTTTTTTTGGGATCGGCCTATAAAAATATAGGGGTACAGCCCTTATTAAACGCAGTTACCAATTATCTCCCCAGCCCCCTGGATATTGCAAACGAAGCTATTAATATAGATAATAAAGAAGAATCTGTTCCCCTTTATTCCGATCCTGATAAACCTGTTGTCGCCTTTGCCTTTAAACTGGAAGATGGTCCCTATGGCCAGCTTACTTATATTCGTATTTATCAGGGTTCATTATCCAAAGGGAGTACTGTTATTAATGCCCGTACCGGCAAAAAAATTAAAATCGGCCGCCTTGTTCGTATTCATGCAGACCAGGTCGAGGATATTGATACGATCTCAGCAGGTTATATAGGGGCACTTTTTGGAATCGACTGCGCATCAGGGGATACATTTACAGATGCCGGGTTAAACCTTTCCATGACATCAATGTATGTTCCTGATCCGGTTATCTCTTTTTCCATTGCCCCTGTTGACAATAACTCCCGTCTTAATATGGCAAAAGCTTTAAACAGATTTACAAAGGAAGACCCCACTTTCAGGTCCCATGTTGACCATGAGACAAGCGAAACCATTATAGAAGGGATGGGGGAACTCCATCTTGAAGTTTATGTGGAAAGAATGCGTCGGGAATATTCGGCAAACGTAGCCACCGGCAAGCCCCGTGTGGCCTACAGGGAGACTATTACAAGAAAAGCTGAATTTAACTATACACATAAAAAACAGACCGGAGGTGCGGGGCAGTTCGGACGTATTGCCGGCTACGTTGAACCTGTTGCCGATGAAATTTTTGTCTTTGAAAACAAGGTAGTCGGTGGAAAAATTCCCACCCAGTACATCCCTTCCTGCGAAAGAGGCTTTAGAGATTCTCTTGGCAAAGGACTGAAAATGGGATTTCCTGTTTCAGGAATTAAAGTTGTAATCAATGATGGTGCTTCCCATTCTGTTGACTCTTCGGAAATGGCGTTTATCGCAGCAGCCAAGGGGGCGTTTCGAGAAGTGTATCGCAGAGCATCCCCTGTAATAAACGAACCTGTTATGAAGGTTGTGGTTGAAACTCCTCCGCAATTTCAGGGATCGGTTATCGGGCTTTTAACGCAGCGGCGGGGTATGGTGCTAGGCTCCCAGGACGAAGGGACTTTATGTGTTATTGAAGCACGGGTCCCTTTAGCTGAAATGTTCGGTTTTTCAACTGTTTTAAGATCCATGACACAGGGGCAGGCACAATATACCATGGAATTTTTCGAATATAAAGTTGTTCCTCAATCCATCGCGGAAATTTTGCAAGAGGAATATTTAAAACAAAAGAAATAAATAGTACAAATTATTTTTGGTGCTTAAAACGCACCCTATATATTTTTATACGAGATATGTTTTTATACGAGGAATTACATTATGGTGGAAAAAAATTTTATACCATGCAGCACTGAAATATTTTTTGGCTTTGATTTTGAAAATTCAATGCCTCAAGGTGACTTTGGTGCAATTCTGTCCCGAGCTGGAGTCGGGAAAACATCATCCATTGTTCAGCTTGCCTTATGCGCGATGCTGAATAACGAAAAAGTACTTCATGTAAGCCTTGATGATCCCGTGGATAAAATATCTTTATGGTACAAGGAGATATTTAACCTGATCGCAGGAACAAACAATATTAATGATGCAGATATACTTCTTGAAACAATGCTTCCGTGCAGATTTATTATGACATTTAAAGTCGACTCTTTTAGTGTTCCAAAACTTGCAGAAAGACTCACCGATCTTGTGGAACATAATATTTTTTCACCCCAGCTGATTATTATAGATGGCTTTAATTTTGATGATTCAGCACGGGAAACACTTCTGGAACTAAAAAATTTTGTAAAAACACGACCTTCAAAAATATGCTTTACTGTCCGCACCCACAGGCATGAGGACCCGGGCCCCGGGATTATCCCTGAGCCCATATCCGGTATTGCTGATCTTTTTGATGTTATAGTGCAGCTTAGACCCGAAGGGAAAAAAATAGATGTTGTAGCACTAAAAAAAGCTTCTGAGGATAATAACCATTCCGGGTTATTAATGGATCCTGCCACCATGCTTCTTACTGCCGAATAATTTTACAGGTTTTCCCGGCTCCGAACCAGGAAAACCTGTATTTCTCCATTTTTTTTGTTCATCCTGCTCTTTCAAACATGATAGTTTCTGATGATTTTATAGCATTATTTAACGTCTGTCTGCCCCCTTTTTCTAAAGAACCGCAATAATTGATTCCCATGGTGCCTGGAGGCCAGAAGCAGACCCTCTATTAAAGGAGATAAAAATGAAAAAATACTATTTCCTGATTTGTATTTGTATATTTTTTATTATATTTCATGCCAGCTCATTTGCCGAGCCCATACTTCTTGAAGAGATTATAGTCAGAGGAGAAAAGGAGGTGCCCCAGGAAGAGTGCCTTGACATAAAAGTGGTTCGGGAGACACCGGCCAGGGATGTTGGAGAGGCCCTTAAGGTAATTGAAGGGATCAATGCTGTTAGAAGGGGAGCAATAGCCAATGATATAGTACTCAGGAGCTTTAAACGGGATAATATTAATTTTCTGATAGATGGTATGAGAATTTATGGAGCCTGTCCCAACAGGATGGACCCGAATTCATTCCACATCGATTTCATGGAGATTGAGACAATCTCAGTCCTAAAGGGTCCCTTTGATGTTAAAAATCCTGGAAGCCTGGGTGGGCTGGTTGAAATCAAAACCACCCGGCCCGATAAAGGATGGGAATCGAATATAAATACTTTTGCAGGATCGGATGAAAACATAAGTGCTTCGTTTAATGTTTCCCATGCCGGAGACAGGGGAGATCTGCTTTTGGGTTACTCCCATAGATACTCTCTCCCCTATCGGGACGGAAAGGGGAATCGGATCACTGAATTTGATTCCAATGGTTCCAATGCATATAAAAATCGGGAAAAAGATGATAAGGCCTATTCCATTAATACGTATTGGAGTAAATTTGGCATTAATCTTCTTGATAATCACAGGCTGGAAGTCGATTATGCCCGTCAGGAAGCCGATGATGTTATATATCCCTACCTGCTCATGGACGCGGTTTATGACGATACCGACCGGCTGAATATGAATTATGAGATTTCAGCCCCTGGTCATCATATTAAAAAGTTTAAAGCTCAATTTTACTGGAACCAGGTAAAACATGATATGACCGATGAAAAAAGGCTCTCCTCCCTGGGATTTGATGAATATAAGATGAGATGTTATGCAGAAGCTGAGACTCTTGGCGGGAAGCTTGAGTCGGATATTAACCTTCCAGGTGGCATATTAACCCTTGGGGTTGACTATTATTTCAGAAACTGGGAAGCCGAAAATACATTGCCCATGAGAAAGCAAAAGATGATGCCGGATGTTGATTCCAGTAATATTGGAACCTATATTGAATATGGGCAACCCATGGGGGAAGATATCAGGTTAACCCTGGGATTAAGATTCGATTATGCAAAGACAAAAGCCAATGATGACCGTACCGATCTCTACACCTTATATCATAATACCATGGATAGAGAAGAGACAGACTCCTATGCGGGTGGCAATATTCAAATTTTATATTTCCCGGTAAAAGAGATAGAACTTTTTGGAGGATTTGGCTGTATCACCAGACCGCCGGCTCCCGATGAAAGATATATTGCCATGCAAAAACCGCAAATGATTCCAGACTGGGTGGGCAACCCAAAACTCAATCCATCGGAAAACCGTGAGTTTGATTTTGGTGTTAAATACCTGGGAGATATATTCTACGGAAAAACAACATTTTTTTATAGTGATATAAAAGATTTTATTAGTGTTTACGACCTTGAGGGGCCCGTGAAATCTGCCAGGAGCTTCAGAAATGTAGATGCCATTATCTACGGTGGTGAGATTAATCTAAACCTGTTTCTTCCTTTTGATTTTCATCTACAGGGGGGACTTTACTATACCAGGGCCCGGGATGATACCCATAACAAGCCGTTGTCCGAAATACCTCCCCTTCAAATACGAATAGCTTCGAGATACGATGTGGATAGATATTTTGCAGAAATCGAAGGGATTTTTGCAGATGGTCAGCATCGGGTTGACCCTGAGCTGAATGAGGAAAAAACACCTGGATGGGGAATAATGAACTTAAAATTTGGGGTAAAATTTAAAAAAATTAATATATTTGCAGGGGTTAATAATCTCTTTGACCGGTATTACCATGAACATCTTTCTTACCAGAGAGATCCTTTTCGCAGCGGTATAAAAGTACCGGAAACCGGACGTAATTTTTATTTGAATCTGGCCTGTTCCTTATAACCAGCATGCCCTGTCGGGCACAACAAAATATGAAAATGAGATAGCGGTTAATGACATTTTATAAATTAGTAGAATTCCTTAATTCATCATTCATCATTCATAATTCATCATTTTGAATTAAGATATTATGAAAAAATATAATTTATATATTGGCAATTCCCAGGAATTTTTCTTTGAAAACTACTCCGGCATTTTTCAGCCCAGGGGTCTTTTCTCCCGGCCTTTAATCGTGGTTATTGAAAATGATTACCTGGGAAAATGGCTGAAGTTCAAGCTTGCCAGCATCAGCGGTATCTGTGCAAACATTGATTTTCTATCCCCGGATAACGCCATCCGGACTATTATCGGCTCTGCCCCGGAATTAAAAAATGCCTGTGATCTATCCA
>JAUVKE010000241.1 GCA_030592105.1 Desulfobacteraceae bacterium | reverse complement strand
CGTGGAATCCCACGACCAGTCCCTTGTGGGTGACAAGACCCTTATTTTCTGGATGATAGATTCAGAAATGTATCATTTTATGGGTGCTGGAGCGGAATCTGTCAATGTTGATAGAGGCATGGCTCTGCATAAAATTATCAGGCTGATTACCCTTGCAACAGCCGGAAACGGATATTTGAATTTCATGGGGAATGAATTTGGTCACCCTGAATGGATAGATTTCCCCCGTGAGGGGAACAACTGGTCATACCACTATGCCCGACGTCAGTGGCATCTTGCTGATTCTCCTGATCTTAAATACAGATCTTTAGCAGGCTTTGACCGTGACATGATCTCAGCCGCCAGGCAATATTGCATATTCGATGCTCCATGGGCGGATCTTGTATGCGAGCATTGCGCCGACAAGGTAATTGCGTTTTTCAGAAACAGGCTCCTTTTTGTATTTAACTTTCATCCCACAGCCTCTTATACTGATTACAAGTTTGCCCTGCCAAAGGGCCGTTATTCCATGATTATGGATAGTGACCAGTCAAAATATGGAGGGCATAACCGGCTTTGTGAGGGTCAAGTCCATTTAACCATTCAACATGGGGATGATGACCATGATCGAATCAGTCTTTATCTCCCTTCACGAACTGCCCTTGTTCTTTACAGAGAATCGATTACGGATTGAGGCGGCAAGATTAAACCTGCCAATTGGGAACGGAGATAAAATAAGTTGAGCAGAAATAGCGCAGGATTTTGACCCATATACAAGGCGCATTAAAGGTTGCATACTATACGTATTCGGCCTTTGATGCAACGAAGTAGATGGGTTAAAAGACAAGCTATTTCGTTCAACTTATAAAATTTTCGTTCCTTAATTTAACAAAGAGATGTTAATGAAATTATCACTGATGGCAGCAAAGTCTGAAAACGGTATTATTGGAGCCGGTCGTGAGATCCCGTGGCATGTTAAAGGAGAGCAGCTTCTGTTTAAGGCAATGACATTTAATCAGTGGCTCCTTGTGGGGCGTAAAACATTTGAGTCCATGGGTATTTTGCCAAACAGGAAATATGCTGTTGTTTCAAAATCCGGAGCTGTTCAACCTTCTGACAATGTGCTTATTTTTTCTTCCATTAATCAGGCGATAAAAGAGATGGCAGATCGTACTAATCAGATTATTGTGGCAGGGGGTGGTCAGGTATTTACCACTTTGATGGAACAGATTGATATAATGCATCTGACCACAGTGCATGCCACGGTTGATGGCGATGTCAGCTTTCCTCCGGTCCCCGGTAACTTTGAACTTGTTTTTCAGCATTATTTTGAATCTAATATTAATTATACGTATGAAATATGGCGCCGGAGATAAGGGAAGAATGGGGTAAGAGTACCAACAGGCTCAGTAAAAGTATTGCTGGAATTTCTGAATAAGGGAGTGACATATCCAATGTTTAATATTTTTAAAATAACGCTGGTTATATTTATAATTTTTATTATTTCTGGTGGCTGCGTTCAAAACAGGTCCCGGATTGGGACCACAGGTCATGATTTGCAAAAACAACGAGGTGAAAATAATTTGAAAATTGCCTTTATCCATTTAAATGTCCAGCACAAAAAATTGGAAGCAAATCGCCAGAATATTATTGAATTGAATCGGGAGGCTGCCAGCCGGGGTGCTGATCTGATTTTAAATACTGAACTGGCGGTTTCAGGATATTCTTTTTCATCCAGGGAGGATATTGCCAAATACGTAATATCAAAGGACGATGGGTTGCTGACCTCTTTATCTGAAATAGCAAAGGAGTATGATGCCTATATTATAATCGGCCTGGCAGAACGTGATGAGGCAACATGGATCTATTATAATAGTGCTATTGCTATTGGGCCGGATGGCCGTTTAATATGCACCTGTAGAAAAATAAATGCTGAATCGCGGTGGTCCTGTCCGGGTCGTGCAGGACAGGACAAATTTTTTGATACACCCTGGGGTCGGGTGGGGCTGCTGATCTGCTCTGATACTTATTATGGTCTGCTCCCCCGTTCCATGGCATTGAAAGGTGTTGATCTGCTGCTGGTACCTGCTAACTGGCCGCCGGGTGAGCTTGATCCCGGAGATTTGTGGCGGTCCAGAGCCATGGAAAACGGATTTTTTTTAGCTGCATGCAACCGTACAGGAAAAGACCTTACAATGGATTGCCGTAAATCGGCCTCATATCTTTTTGATCCGGCAGGTAAGCTTCTCTTTGAAGGGAGGAATGAAGATTCCAGTCTATTCATGGCCGAGATCCCTCTTAATAAAGAGGGAAAGATTGCAGGGATTAAACGACAAACTATTCTGGCGAAGAGAATACCATTTTTTTATCAGTCGATTTGTCTTGACCGCCGGCTTATCAGTGATCTGACAGATTATTATGAACTACCCAAGCCCGGAATTTTGAATCTTGAATTTGTTGTGCCTGAAGATGGAAAATTTGATTTAGCATTGTTGGAGACCAATATGATAAAATACAGAAATAGATATCCGTTATTTTATCTGCTGCCGGAAATCTCCCCTGATGATTTTGATTTGAGCAAAATAAAAAAACTGGCTGAAAAATATAAGGTAGGATTTGCAGTTGCAGTGAAACATGATAAAAACATGATAGATTATCTGCTTATTACCAGTGCTGAAACCCTGAAATATACCACGGGAGATCCCCGGCAGGGTAGGGAAGCTCCTTTTCCGATTATTAAATTCGGCACCGCCAAAATTGCAATGGTACCTTTTGATTATTTTGAGCATCCTGAGCTTGCCCTTGCCCTTGCCAAGACCGGGTGTGACCTGGTTCTCCTTCCAATACAGCATCTTGATTTCCAAAAGCGGCTTTTGGCAAGGATTAAAACCACCGAAAATATTGCCGTGGCTGTTTGCGCAGATAACGGAGCCGCACTTTATATGCCTCCCGAGGGGCATTTGCGATGGGGAAAAAAATCATTCAAGGGTACAGGGATATTTTCATGCAAGGTTGATACAGTCAAGACCAGGCAAAAAAGTTTTCAGGACAGAGTCGATTTTGAGCTGATTCTGGAAGCCGGAGGGCCCGGTTTAAATTATCTTAAGGCGGTTGTATATCAATGAGAACAAGGCTGTTATGGAGAATAAAATTTCGTCAGGAAAAATGGTTTATAAAAGATCCCCTTTTATTTAATCGCAACTATAGATGTTCATATAAATAATTTCAGAGCTTGGTAGAATTTCACCATAGCTCAGTTTCGTCATCTGGCCGTATGAAATTTATTATCTGAACATCTATACTTTAATCTTTAATTCCCTTTGAGCAATATGGATTAATATTTGAACGTCTGGCATGCTTTTTATTTCGGGTTCGTTTTTCTTCATTCAGTTTGGTCTTTTCCGTTGGGTGCCACATGTGGAGCACCAGGGCAGTGTTATAAAGTGAAGCAGGAGTTACTTTAATCATGCGAAGACGCTCCCTTAAATCGCCGTCAGCAGAGCCCCACCCCTCGAAATATTCATCATATCCATTAACCCTGGATAAAGCTTCGGCTGAAACTGAATAATTAAGTCCCATATTGTGGGGACGTCTCGGTTTTTTTATTAATATCTGCCATTGTGCTTTGAGATGTTTTTTTAATGCGGTTATTTTCAGCCTGGTAGTCAATAATCTTTCAAAGTCTCCTGTCAGCACATCTTCTTCGGTTATGGATTCTGTAATTTCTTTGCAAATGCGTACGTAACCTCCGCAAAGTAATCTGTCCTCTCTTGCGCCGGCTTTGTGGATTTCAACAAGATTACGCATGGCCAGTGAATCGCAGTCTGTAAAGAGAATATAATCGCCACTGCATTCCTTTATTCCCCGGTTTAAGATGGCTGCCCTTCGGTGTCCTTTGTGTTCCTGCCAAATATGTTTTACCTGAAACGGTGCTTTTTTTTTAAAAAGATCGATTACTTCGGGCGTATTATCCAAGGAGCCATCGTCTGCCACGACCATTTCAAAATCCTTTTCAGTCTGTTCCAAATAAGATGACAAGGCCAGTTTAAGGAGATTTGCTCTATTGTATGTGTTCATTAATATGCTGAATTTCATTTATTTTCATCTTGATGATTAAGGGGTTGATGCTAAAAGTGTAAACATGGACGGGCCTAAAAATGTTGATAGTTAATTAAGTAGTGTCCGGTTAGAAAATTGCAAGAAAGAAAATACTTAGAAGTTTAATTGTTTTTGCATAGACTGGTTTAGAGCCTGTTTAAAAATTAGTAATTAAGCGAAAAAATGGGGAAGCGAGAGCCAATTTTCTTGTTTTTTTGCCACATAGCAGAGCCATTTAAGAAAAAAAGTAAGAAAATTGAGGCCGTTTCTATCGT
>JAUVKE010000083.1 GCA_030592105.1 Desulfobacteraceae bacterium | reverse complement strand
ATGCCTTTTTTAAATCGAGCAGCGAAAAAAAGGGGATGAAAATCGGTGTTCGGAGGCAATACAGCCTTTTCGGCCTTTTTAAGCTTGACGCCTTTACCGAAAAGATGCTCAAAAAACGTCAGGAAGATCCCTTTCTGGTTATGAAACGGGAATTTCAGCGCCTGGTCAAAAAGGGTATTCAGCCGGTTGTCATTATCGATGAATTTCACAAACTTGATGGTCTTTATCTGCCGGATAAGCAAAAAAGGCTCATAGTGGAATTAATGAATTTCTTTGTGGCCATGACCAAGGAGAGTCATCTCTGCCATGTAATCATTGCTTCCTCTGATGCTTTTTTTATAGAACAGGTTTATGTGGACAGCAAGCTTCGTAAGACCAGTAAATTTATGAAGCTGAATTATCTTGAAAAAGAAGATGTTTTTGTCTGGCTTCGGGATATAAAAAAATATAATCAGGTTCAGGAGTATACTCTTGATGAGCAGGAGATAGAGGTAATATGGAATATGGTTGGAGGTAGTGCCTGGGAAATTCATTCTATTCTTGAGGATTTGTTTCAGCATTCCCTTGATACCATTGTGTCAAAAATCAAGCGGGAAAAAGTGGCTATGATAGCGGACTGGGCTTTTGATAATAAAGCCCGTAACTCCCTTTTGCGTTATTTTAAAAACCAACCGATCCGCACGCTTACAGAGCTCACAGGAACCTGCAAGGATCGTTTGGGGCAGGCAGTCAAAGACAATATCCTCTATTACGACCCGGTAGATGGAATTTATGGGATTCAGGGAAAGAGCCTTAAATGGGGAATCAAAGGATATTTCGAGGAGATGGGAATAGACTAAAAAATCATCCAATGTTAGCCTTTCCCCTCCTATTTTTTTTTATAAATCCTGCTTGTAACCAGGGTAGCCCAAAATAATTACTCCTGTTTTCTAAATCGATCAGCTGATAATCTGTGCATATGCACTGTGGTTATGTATAGATTCAAAATTTTCAGCACTAACGGAAAACCAGGTGATATTATCGTCCTGATTCAGCTTTACAGCTATGTCCCGGACTATATCTTCAACAAATTTAGGATTTGTATATCCTTTTTCTGTAACATACTTTTCATCAACACGTTTTAATACTGAATAGACATCGCATGAGGCTGCGTTTTCCACAAGATTAATCATATCTTCAAGCCAGATAAATTTTTTAAATCTTGTCTTGAGCAGAACACTTCCCCGCTGGTTATGGGCTCCTTCTTCACTTATCTCCTTTGAACAGGGACAGACCGAAGAAATGGGGACATTGACCTCCAGAACAAGATCCATATCTCCATTGGAATAGGACGCTCCGATAAATGTGCATGTATAGTCCATCAAGCCTGGGATACCACTTACAGGAGCTTTTTTCTCGATAAAATACGGGAAGGTCACTTCAATATGCGCAGACGCTGCGTCCAAATATTCTTTCATCTGTGCAAGTATAACCGAAATTTTTTTTAGTGAGACTTCAGGCCTGAGCAAATGAAGCATTTCCACAAATCTGCTCATATGTGTACCCTTATACTCACCGGGTAAATCAACATACATGTTTATTAAAGCAACGGTATTTTGCAAACCATTGTTTCTGTCCAAAACGGTTATGGGATATTTTAAATTTTTTATACCCACTTTGTCAATTGGTATGTTTCTGTTGTCTGGCTGACTTTGAATATCGATCATTTTATTTTATACTTACTTTAAAAAAAATTTATGAACTAAAAACACAAAACATAGAATAAGACCTGACCAGCATGATTCACTGAAGAAATGGTCTTTAAATTTGAAAATTTATAACAAATATTCTGTGTTGACATTACTCATGGCTCTGAAAATATTCCCTTTGATTTTGCTATTACTCTTATAAAGCTGCTCCAGCAGGAGTCTTACGCTATGCCGTTTAGAATTTGTTGAACTTGGGCATTTATTGGGGTATACAGGAAAATCCATTTTTTCGGCAAAACGTCTGATTACATCTTTTGGCACAAAGGAAAGTGGCCTTATTATTTGAAATTTACCTTGAAAAAAAGGTTGAACTGGCACCATGGTTCTAATCTCACCTGAATAAAAAATGTTCAAAAAAAGTGTCTCTATAATATCATCTTTATTATGCCCCAGAGCTATCTTTGTGCAGCCCAGGTCTTCGGCAATTTCAAAAATACGTTTTTTCCGCAATCTGGAGCATAAAAAACAGGGATTCTCCCTGTTTTTCGAACTGTGAGCAACATGGCCATTATCTGTATACTCCACGATTATTTTATGTCCGGTCTTACCGGACCGACCTTCAAGAAACCTGGAAAATTCCCCATCAAAGCCCGGATCAATGTGGACTATGAAAAGTTGATAGTTTACCGGTATCCTTGCCAGCCGCTCACGCAAAACCCAAAAAAGCGTCGTGCTGTCCATCCCCCCTGAAAGCCCCACCAGTATCTTATCACCATCGGATATCATTTCATAGTGTGAAACAGCCTTGCCCACATTCCTTTTTAAAATCCTGTAGGCATTTTTATGCATCCGTTTTTTTTGTTTTTTGTTTTTTGTCAGGTTCAACTATGGTCAGCTTACCTGCGGCAACCTCCCGCATCGCCACAACTACATCTTCGTTTTTGGGTGAATGTACAAGATATTCCGATCCTTCCCGAAGCTGACGCACACGTTTTGCAACCATGTTAACCATCATAAAACGGTTGGGCACCCTTTTTAGGCAATCTTCTATGGTAATTCTCGCCATCTAAAAATCTCCTTGAAAAAAAATTGGCTTTTTAAAAGCTGTAACAGAACAAAGTGATTATGGATTTTCATATAACCGGCATGCCCTATCGGGCACAACAAAATATGAAAATGAGATAGCGGTTAATGGCATTTTATAAATTAGTAGAATTCCTTAATTCATAATTTATAATTCACAATTTATCATTTTCATATAAAACAATTTTACTGCATTACCGGTGGTCGACGTATTATAACACGCCTTCCCCCTCTGGCCCCATGTTAAATTTTTAAATCGGGTAATTATCTGACAATCTATATTATTATCGTATTTCTATTAACTCATAATTTTTTTTCCCGCCAGGAGCATTAAAAGTTATATCGTCACCCGGTTTTTTTCCTAAAATTGCTCTGCCAATGGGAGAAAAAATTGAAATACGATTTTTCCCCACATCTGACTCTTCGGGCCCAACCAGTTGATACTCTGTTTCCTCACCTGTATCAATATTTTCTAAAAGTACAGTGCTCCCGAAAATAGCTTTATCTTTAGGCAACTTTCCCGGATCAATAATATCCGCACTGCCTAGTTTATAGTCCAATTCTCCTATTCGACACTCTAAAAAGCCCTGCCTGTCTTTTGCAGCTTCAAACTCGGCATTTTCAGAAAGATCTCCATGGGCTCTTGCCTCTTCAATAGCCTTGATATTTGCAGGCCTTTCAAACTTTTTAAGACGCTGAAGTTCCTTTTGCAGGTTCTCATAACCAAGCCGTGTAATAGGTGTTCGTTCCAACGTAATACTCCATTATAATTTTGTTAAGTGAAATTATTTATGTGACTCTATATATATTATATTCTATCATTGATTGATATATTCTGCCACAAGATCCCCCACTTCCTTAGTGGAATATCCCATTTTCCCGGCTGCAATCTCCTTTAAATCATTTTTCAATACTTTTTTCACACCCTTTTCAATATGCAACGCCCCTTCCGGCTCTCCTAGTGTTTCCAGCATAAGGCCAGCAGCCGATATGGCAGCAATGGGATTTATGATCTGTTTGCCAGTATATTTGGGTGCGGAGCCCCCTATCGGTTCAAACATGGAAATTCCTTCCGGATTAATATTCCCACCTGCTGCAATTCCCATCCCTCCCTGAATCATTGCAGCAAGATCTGTAATAATATCTCCAAACATATTATCTGTAACAATAACATCGAACCATTCCGGATTTTTGACCATCCACATACATATGGCATCCACATGGGCATAATCGACCTGAATGTCGGGATATTCTTTTGCCACTTCATAAAAAGCCCGCTCCCACAGATCAAAAGCATAGGTAAGTACGTTTGTTTTTCCGCAAAGAGTCAGTTTTTTTGCCTTGTTACGTTTCCGGCAGTACTCAAAAGCATATCGCACACACCTTTCAACACCTTTGCGTGTGTTAATCGATTCCTGAATTGCAACTTCATCCGGAGTCCCACGCTTAAGACAACCCCCGGCTCCCGTATAAAGTCCTTCTGTGTTTTCACGCACCACAACAAAATCGATATCTTCAGGTTTTTTCCCTTTTATTGGAGTTTCAACCCCTTCATACAACTTAACCGGCCGTAAATTTATGTACTGATCAAAATCGAATCTTAATTTAAGCAAAAGTCCTTTTTCTAAAATACCCGGCTTAACATCAGGGTGACCAATGGCCCCCAGATATATTGAATCAGCTGAAGCAAGGGCTTTAAATGTTGTATCTGATAAAATTTCTCCGGTTGCCTGGTAATGTTCGCCACCTAAGTTGTAATAGGTGTAGTTCAAGATTATATCAATTTTTGAGGCGGCTGCATCCAAAGCTTTAACACCTTCCGCTACAACCTCAGGCCCTATTCCATCGCCCGGAATTACTGCAATTTTATATTTTTTAGACATAGTTTAAACCCATTAAAGTAAAATTATTTGGCATCTTTCATAAACCATAAAAAGAAGTTTATGCTTTTTCAAAACGATATTTGATTATATTAACTACTTAGATTAAAACCGGACTCCCGCATAAAGGGGATCCAGGAATTAAAAATAACCCAAATTTTTGACATTGCTTGTCCCGGACAAGTATAAACCGATGAATAAAGAATGCCATGATAAATCACAAATTTTGAATCAATCTTTAAAGAAAGATGGACAAAATGGAAGGATTGTTTTTAACAGGAAAATTACAGGCATAGAGATTGGCCGACCCAGACCTCTGTAAAAAAACCTGGCAGGAAGCATAAAGTATTATTTTTTAAGACCCATAAAAATATCATCCGAATTTAATTCTTCAATATCACACGCTTCAGATTTTTTTTGCCGTACAAAATTTATCAGGCCGGAAATCGTATAAGCAACCGCCAAAATGAATAAGGTGACTGAAGGTTCGGCAGCAATAAAAATCAATACCAAAATAACAACAACAAGATTATTGAATTTCATCCTTTTAAGTAGTTCCGGTCTTTTCAGGCTTTCATATTTAATTGTACTTACCATTAAAAATGAAAGAAAATACAATAATACAAGAAGAAAAACAGGATTGGCCTCAAAGACTTCAATTCTGTGTAAAAATAAAACCATTGTTGCGTTCATTCCAGCAGCAGCAGGTATGGGGAGACCGGTAAAATAAGTATTGCTGGAGGAGTTGTTTGCCTGGGCATTGAACCTTGCAAGCCTTAAAGCCCCGCATACAAGGAATAAAAAAGCTGCAAGCCATCCTATTCGTCCCAAAGGTTCAAGTGCCCAAAGATAGATCATTAATCCGGGGGCAAATCCAAAGGATATAATATCCGCAAGAGAGTCATACTCAATGCCGAAGTTACTGGTTGTATTGGTAGCCCTTGCAATCTTGCCGTCCAGTGTATCAAAAACTGCTGCAATTATGATGGCAACGGCAGCAGCAACAAAATTTCTGTCTAAAGAGGATATTACGGAATAATAACCGCAAAAAATATTAAGAGATGTGAATATATTCGGTAGAATATAGATTCCTTTGTGCAATCTCTTTTTTCTATTTTCCTGCTTATCACTTTTGTCTATTTTCATAATAAATATCCCAGAACAGTTTCCCCTGCGTGAACTTTATCACCAACAGATACATTAAGCCTTGCGCTGGCCGGGAGGTAAACATCTAATCTTGAGCCAAAGCGTATCAACCCGAACCGTTGACCCCGTTCAACAAGATCTCCTTTATTTATTCTGCAGACAATACGCCTTGCAATTAACCCTGCAATCTGAACAAAGCATATTTTATCCCCTTTTTCCGTTTCAAGAAAAAGCACGTTATGCTCATTCTCTTTTGATGCCTTGTCAAGATGTGCTGAAAAAAATTTACCGGGATAATAGTCTATCCCCACCACCTTTGCTTTGCAGGGAATTCTGTTTACATGAACATTGAAAACCGACATAAAGATGCTGATTTTAATTGATGGTCCCTGGGTAAAAGGGGAGTCTTCAATGGCCTCTACAATAATTATCTTCCCATCCGCCGGCGATACCAGAGCATTTGCATCCTGTGGGATGATCCGTTCAGGGTCTCTGAAAAACCAGCAAACAAAAGCTGTGCACAATAAAGATGGTACCGCCAGAACCGATACCCCAAAAAAGGTAAACAGCACGGTTACAAGGGCACATATGAGTATAAAAGGGTATCCTGCTTTTTCCACAATATAACTATTTTAGTAAGAGTTGGTAATAAAGTCAAGAATAACCGTAACTATTCAGCTAATTATAGATATTCAGATAATAAATTTCATACAGTCGGATGTCAGAACTGAGCTATGGTAAAATTTAAAAAGCTCTGGCTGTTTAAGCGCAGCGAGTTTCAGAGGTTTTTAAATTTTATTGTAGCTCAGTAATCAGCACAGGTAAATAGTCACGTTGAAATAATAAATACAAACCTATTGCTTTACAATTTCTGCGGCATGTTTTTCGGAATCTTTGCATCAGGCTTGCGTATATAACAGGGAATAAGGGCTTCAATAGTATCAAACCCATTTTCCTGAATTTTTTCAAGAGCCGCATATGCCACTGTTGAGGCGAAAAGAGTATTCAAGCATCGAGGTGAAAAAATAGCACGGTCACCGAGAATTTTAATAATTGTCTCCTGGTAAGTAACCGCACCATCACCTATGAAAGTACAGTCTTCAGAAATCCCGGAAAGTGCCTGCTCCACAGGTAGTACAGTTTCACATACCTCATTTTTTAACAACCTTTTTTTTCCATCGGAAGCAACATACCTATAAAATCCGGAATAAACCTCCATCCTGCGCGCATCAAGCATGGCACAAATAAGGGATGAAGTTGCCGTTTGCATGGCAAGGGCATTAAGACCGGAAATACCGATAACCGGCTTATCCAAGGCAGAAGCAAGCCCTTTTACCGTGCTTATTCCTATCCTGAGACCCGTAAAAGTTCCAGGCCCCTTTGTCACAGCAAAACCATCAATATCAGAAAATTTACAGCCTGATAATGTCACCACATTATTAATCATTCCCATTAAATGCCTGGAATGGGTTTGATTACTTATCAACGTCTCCTCACCAAGTAATGAGAAATTATCAACAACAGCAACGCTGCATGTTTTTGTTGATGTATCGACTGCGAGTATTTTCATTTTTATTTTTTTTCTATGGCTATCTTAAGTACCTGATTCATGTTTTTAACAGGGATAAACTTTATTTTATCTTTAATATTTTTTGGAATTTCCATGAGATCTTTTTCATTTTTCTCCGGCATAACAATGGTGTGTATCCCCGCCCTTAGAGCACCAAGAGCTTTTTCCTTGAGTCCGCCAATGGGGAGGACACTACCCCGCAGGGTAATTTCTCCGGTCATTGCCACATCTTTGCTGACAGGCTGGCCTGTTATTGCAGAAATAAGGGCTGTTGCCATAACTATTCCTGCGGAGGGTCCGTCTTTTGGTATGGCGCCAGCCGGAACATGAATATGGACGTCCATGGTTTCAAGAAAATTTTCCTCAATTCCATGGGAACCAATGTTTGCCCTTGCAAAGCTCAAAGCTGTTCGGGCAGATTCCTGCATTACGTCTCCCAGTTGCCCCGTGAGAATCAGCTCACCTTTCCCCGGCAGAAGAGATGTCTCAATATATAAAACTTCACCACCGGCCTGGGTCCATGCAAGGCCGGTTGCCATGCCCACCTGGCTTGTTTCAAGCTCCATTTCAGGATAATATTTTCTAACACCCAAATAATCCTGCAGATTATTCTTGGTAACAGTAAATGTTCCCTCTTCTCCCTCTGCGATTTTGCGGGCTATTTTACGACAAATTGTACCAAGTTCCCGCTCAAGATTTCTCAGACCAGCTTCAAGAGTATGCTCCCGTATCACATAAAGAAGTGCCGGGGGGGTCAATGAAACATCCTTTTGCTCTAAACCGTTCTCTTCAACTTGCCGGGGCATGAGAAATTTTCTGGCAATGGAGGTTTTCTCCTCTTCAGAATAGCCGGAAAGTGATATTACCTCCATCCTGTCAAGGAGGGCTGAAGGTATGGTGTCTGTTAAGTTGGCGGTGAGTATAAACATAACATTTGAAAGATCAAAGGTCAGATTTAAATAGTGATCGCTGAATGCAAAATTCTGTTCAGGGTCAAGGGCCTCCAAAAGAGCCGAAGACGGATCACCTCTGAAGTCGGAACCAAGTTTGTCTATCTCATCTAACATAAAGACAGGATTATTTGTTTTGGCTTGTTTCAATCCCTGGAGAATACGGCCCGGCAGTGCCCCGATATATGTACGCCTGTGCCCCCTGATTTCGGCTTCATCCCGTATCCCTCCCAGGGAGATTCTTACAAATTTTCGACCCATGGCATCGGCAATCGCCTTGCCTAAAGAAGTCTTGCCAACCCCTGGAGGCCCAACAAAACAGATGATTGGCCCCTTGATTTTTGCTTTTAGTTTCCGAACACTTAAATATTCGAGTATCCGGTCTTTTATTTTGTCCAGACCGTAATGATTTTTATTTAAAACCTGTTTTGCTTTTTTTATATTTATCTCATCAGAGGTCGATTTGCTCCATGGCATATCAACAAGCCAATCCAGATATGTTCGTACAACTGAAGATTCTGCAGAGTCCGGGTACATCTGCTCTAAGCGTTTTAATTGTTTTAGAGCCTCCTTGTTAGCCTCCTTGGACATTTTAGCATCTTTGATCTTCTTTTTGTATTCAACTATCTCCTTGGCCTTTTCATCATCATCTCCCAGTTCCTTGTTGATTGCCCTGACCTGTTCCCGTAAAAAATAGTTTCTTTGACTCTTTGAAATCTCATTATTTACTTCAGACTGTATTTTAGCCTGCATGGTCGACAATT
>JAUVKE010000275.1 GCA_030592105.1 Desulfobacteraceae bacterium | reverse complement strand
TATATGACCCTATTTCGATTGTATCAAAATCCTTTAAAGGCACGCTGTCCTTTACAACCTCATTATTTACCTTTAATTTTGTCATTCCACCTGCAAAGGAAATGGCATAGCCGGAGGGACGCCTGCTGATTGTTGCCGCTGTCGCTCCCATAAGCAATCCTGAGAGTCTGATTTCCGAATTTTCAGCTTTACCTATTCTGACGAGCTTTCTGGTCAACTCAATCTCGCCTTCTTTGGAGCCGCCTAAAAAACTTAACACCCCAATCTTTTCCGGTTGTCGCGGTGCTTCGGAATCCCCCTGTTCGGACAGGAGTTCTTGCTGATCAGCAGTATCCAGGAGCATGGTTCTGTCCATTATCTCCTCGCTTTCATCAGTATCTTCCTGCCCCTTTTTAGCTGCAATAAACAGGAGGACATGCTTTCCTATTATGATATTGTCTCCATGTTTCAGCTTATAAGACGTAATCTTCTTATTGTTTACAAAAGTACCATTTGTGCTCTGTAGGTCAACTAAGATAAAATCAGATCCGCTTTTCTCAATTTTGGCATGTTTACCTGACACTGCAAGGTTATCAATTTGAATGTCGTTTTCAGGTTTTCGGCCAATGGTTAATGCTTCCTTGTCAAACGGAAATTCTTTAAGCACCTGTTTGTTAAACATTAAAATAAGTTTGCTCATAATATATCCCCTTCATTTAATGCCTAGGAGGCTGTCTGAGAATGCCTTTTTTCCAAGCTCTTGGTTATACTCAAAAAATTATCCTGAAAATATCAAATAGATGCCTGTAGTAATTTTTTTCGTATGCCTCGATTTTGAAAAAATTGCTATTTCCGGATAGCCTCCTATAATAGTTTAGCGATCTGAAAATAGCGCTAAAAAGACCGATAATCTAATAATGAGTTACCAAAAACGCTAACCTGTCACTATGTTTGATTCAAGTTGAGCCATTAGGGAACAATGCCGCCATGAAAAATTTCAGCGCCTAAACTTTTTGATTATTTTCTGTGTTTCTGTAAAAAATCGGCCACCAGGCCTCCAATTATTGTAACAATGCCTGCTTTTATTTTTTTTTGCCTGGTAACAACAATACCGAAACAACCGTCGTATTATCATGGCCCCCTCTCTTAAGAGCCAGGTCAACAAAATTTCGGCAAAGAGTTCCCTGGTCAGGTTCATCTTTCACCATATTCAGGATTTCATCATCTGATACCAAATCGCTAAGACCATCGCTGCACAAAACAAAACAGTCGTTAGCCACAGGATCGATTTCAAAGATAGCAGGATCTTCATTTTTAGAGGAACCCATATTTTTGGTTAATATATGCTTAAGGGGAGAAGTTTCCGCCTCTTCTTCTGACATTACACCCATTTCAATTTGTTCAGCTACGACTGTATGGTCTTTGGATAATTTCTCAATATGACCATCCTTTACAAGGTAAATACGGCTGTCGCCGACGTTGGCTGAAATAATAAGATCCGGCAGGACAACCAGAACAGTTACAGTCGTCCCCATTCCATGATACTGTTTATGCTCAACGCTCATTTCATGGATAACTTTATTGGCAAATCGAATACTGCTTAAAACATAATTTCCGGTTTTGGAAAGAGAGGGGTCAAAGTGTCCAAAAATTGTATCTTCCGGGGCATCTGAGCTTGTCCATTCCTGAAAGCTCTTTTTTATTAAATCCACCGCCATCCGGCTGGCGACCTCACCTGCTGCATGCCCCCCCATCCCATCTGCCACAATATAGAGGCCTAACTCATCGTCTACAGTGAAAGAATCTTCGTTCCCTTCCCGTTTGAGGCCTACATCGGTAAGACCGGCAGTTTTAACTAAGGTCGATTTCATATATTCTCAACCAAGGTATTATATATTTTAGGCGCCCTGCATGCTAGGGGACGAGGAAAAAATTAAATCCCCCATTTTGCATCTCATATTCAGACTGTCTTCATCCGATCCGAAATCTAAAGGTACTCAAAATAGTACAACTATTCCTGTGACCTTTAGATTTCGGATCGAACAAAGCCAACATAGATATGAGAACTCTCCTGGGAGATTCAAATTTTACTGCGTCCTTACTCAAAAACAACACCAATAATCTGTTGATATTATGATTTTTTGCTTTATCTATACATAATTATTTTAAGTAGAGTCCATCCATAAATGGTCTTTTCGGAATCTCGCAGTCTCGCTTACCTGCTCAATCTTTGAGTCTGCCTTGTGCGCAGACAGGTCAGTCTCGAATTTTAATCCTCGAAATACTTCAATATATCTTCAGGGTCAAAATTTCACAACTCCTTGAACCGGAAGAGGTAAATGAGCCTGTTTCCAGATAATCATTACCTAATTATCACTAAAATATAACGGTGTCAATAATCAATACAAATTACTGGATATTCGACATAAGCCATAATTTTTTGAAAAAAATTGAAAAATTTCGATAAAAACGCAAAAGCAAAACAACAACTATTCGTTTATTTTGTGCTTTTTTGTTTTAGACGGAATTGAAGAAAGGCAATTAAATACCTGCAAATTGTCATTCCCGCAAAGGCTGGAATCCAGGAATACACTGGATGCCGGATCAAGTACGGCATGACGGAGCAGGCCTATTTAATCGTTGGTTAATAGAAAAAAGCTCGTTGAAAGCTGTTGAAAGTTTTAACTGGCTAATGAAGGAAAGAAAAAAAGTACGGCCTGATTTCATTTGACATGTTAAAGTTTTCCCCTTTGGGGCCATACTCCGGGGATAATGTTTCCACAAAATTTACATTTGTTTCCGACTAAATTATAAACCGGCAAAAAGTATCCCTGCCGCTTTATCAACAATTTTTTGCAATTATGGCAATAAGTGTTATTCCCTTCATGGCCCGGCACATTACCCACATATACATAATGTATCCCCTCCTGCATGGCCAGCTTGCGAAATCTGGTAAGGGTCGAAACCGGCGTGGGGGGCAGACGGTCGAGTTTGTATTTTGGAAAAAAACGCAAAAAATGCAGGGGGTGATCCGGTCCTATATTTGTAAGAATCCATTCACACATCCGCTTTGCCATATCCTCATCATCAACATATCCGGGAACAACCAGATTCGTCATCTCAAAATGTACTCTCTGTTCATGCAATGTTTTAAAGGTATTTAACACAGGCTGCAATCTTGCCCCGTTTAATTTCCTGTAGATGTCATCACTGTATGATTTCAGGTTCACATTGGCTCCGTCAAGCACCCCGCACAGTTTCAGCAGAGGCTTTTTGTTAATATAACCAGCCGAAATCCATAGATTATACAGGCCGTTTTCCCTTGCAAGGCAGGCGGTATCAAACATATATTCAAAAAAGGTAATCGGTTCGGAATATGTATAAGCTATCGAGTCTGCTCCGGTGCGCTTTGCGGCATCTATCACCTGGGAAGGAAACATGTCATAGTTGCGGATATCATCCGGCCTGGCCTGGGAGATTTCCCAGTTTTGGCAGTTTAAACAGCGCAGGTTGCATCCGGCGGTAGCTATAGAAAAGGCTTTGGACCTGGGCATAAAGTGATACAGCGGTTTTTTTTCAACAGGATCTACATTAACAGCACAGGGATTGCCGTAAACCAGAGAATATAATGTGCCGTCAATATTGACCCGGGAGCGGCATACACTACGATCTCCCGGTGACAGTACGCAGCGGTGCGGACAGATGCCGCATACCACCTTGCTGTTTTCCAGCTTTTTATAAAAAAAACCCTCACGCGACCATTTCCACGGTTTTTCCGGAGCATCTTTTTTAAAGATTTTGCCCCGTATATCTTTGTTGCCGAACTTCTTTTTATCCTTGCCGGCAAAAGATAATCCCTTCCAGGCAGGTATGCCTGTGGATAAAAGAGCCGCGCTACAATAAAGAAAATGTCGTCTCGTTATTTTTTTCATTTTTATTATGCGAGATGGTTAGGGCTCGCTCAAAAATAACTTGGTAGAGTTTGCGCCCGAATTTGCCGTAGATTTAATCGATCTGATTGCGCAAATCCGCAGGAATAGT
>JAUVKE010000348.1 GCA_030592105.1 Desulfobacteraceae bacterium | reverse complement strand
GCCCTGGCAACTGCCACTCTCCGTTGATCGCCTTTTGAAAGGGTTTCAGGATAAGCATTCTGTTTTCCATCCATGCCCACCATTTTTATTATATTATTTACCCTGTTTACACGTAACCGTTTATTGTAACCGATCACTTCCAGGACAATGGCAATATTTTCAAACAGAGTTTTTTTAGGGATTAATTTGTATTTCTGAGAAATTACACCAATTTTCCGCCGAAGATGGGGAATCAGACTGTTGGATATTTTTGACAGGTTCATGCCGTCTATGATTATCTGCCCTTTGAATAGACGATCTTCAAGATATAAAAGTTTTAGGAGGGTTGTTTTCCCGGCACCACTGGGTCCGGTTATAATAACAAATTCATTTTCACCAATATTAAGAGTTACCTGGCGTAAAGCATCTTTTGAATCATAGGCTTTTGTAACATCATGCATCTGGATCAATGAAATTTTATTTTTACCTGTCAATAAAATATACTCCATTTAAAATTTGACCGTAATACCATATATTGATATAAACATTTCGGTTACAAGGAGTGCTGTCACCAGTTTTCCTTACCAAAAGCCTCCACTGAACTCCCATAACATGCTTCTTCCAGTCAGTGGAGGCTTTTCATATAAACCAGCATGCCCTGTCGGGCACAACAAAATATGAAAATGAGATAGCGGTTAATGACATTTTAGGGTGCAATACAAAAAAGTAATTAGAAGGAACGACAAATTTTTTTTCGTTCCCAGGCTCTGCCTGGGAATGCATACCGCAAGGCACCGCCTTGTCAGCTGGTACAACAAAACAAAAATGAGTTTTTACTAAAATCCAGGCATCGATTTTAATTTTTTGTACCCGCTGGCAGAGAAAGAGCCTGCCAACGAAAAAGCTTCAACAACTTAAAAGGCAGAGCCTTTCAAATCTGCATTCCCAGGCAGAGCCTGGGAACGAGACGAACGGTGGTAGAACCTGGGATCGAAGGAAAATGTCACTTTTTTGTATTGCACCCACATTTTATAAATTAGTAGAATTCATAATTCATCATTTTCATATAAAAATTGTCACACAAATAATAAATTTTAAAAAACCTGTGATTTTAGTCAGGCACTATATACGTAGCACAGGCATCATCCGACTCCCAGGCACAAACCCTTGCAACCCTGACAGATGATTCTTTAATTACTTTCTGAAGTTCTTTGGCAATGTACTGTGCCACATTTTCCGATGAAGGATTCCCATTATTAAAAAAAGGGAGTTCATTTAAAAATTTATGATCAAGGCTTTTAATAATTTTTCCTACATGTTGCTTAATTTCTCCAAAATCTATTAAAACGCCAGCATTGTTTAAGGCATCTCCCTTAAGGCAAACTTCAATCTTCCAGTTATGTCCGTGGAGATTCTCACACTGCTTTGCAACCATTTTGAGTTGATGAGCTGCTGCAAAACGGGTTATAACTTTTAACTCAAACATAAATGCTCCCTAGGCTTTTCTGGCCGATTTCACAGATTCACCCTTAAAAATATTTTTCAATTTGCTGGTAATTTTATTAGACTCTATCCTGGCAAATTCAGTAAGTAATTTTTCCTGCTTTTTATTTAAATTAACAGGAGTTTTTATGACAATCTGTATTATCTGATTTCCTCTTCCATCGTCCCTGAGTGATGGAATCCCTTCTCCAAGAAATCGAAAAACAGCACCTGGCTGAGTTCCCGCCGGTATTACAAGGGTTTTATCACCCTTTAATGTGGGGACAGAAATATCATCGCCCAAAGCGGCCTGAACAAAGGAAATCGGAATCTGGCAGATTATATTTTCGCCATCCCGTTTAAAAAAATCATGGGGTTTAACATGGATAAAAACATAGAGATCCCCAGGCCCTCCACCCCTGCTGCCGGCCGCTCCTTCCCCTGTTAAACGAAGTCTTGACCCTTTATCAACTCCGGCGGGAATTTTTAAAGTAACTTTCTTACTTAAATTTACCTGTCCTGTTCCTTTGCATAAAATACATGGATTGGAAATAACCTGACCTGCACCTCCGCAATACCTGCAGGTTGTCCTCACAGTAAAAAAGCCCTGGCTTTGACTCATCTGCCCGGTTCCATTACAATGGGAACAGGTTTCCGGTTCTGCTCCATTTGCGCATCCGCCCCCCTTACAGTCGGGGCATATATCCGGCTTATTAATATCAATTTCAGTTTCTGAGCCAAAAGCAGCCTCCATAAAACTTAAGGTGATATCATAACGTATATCAGCTCCCCGCTTCCCCTTACTCCTGGAACGACCTCTTCCACCCATTCCAAAGAAATTTTCAAAAACATCTCCAAAACTGGAAAAAATATCATCAAAATCTCCAAATCCACTAAAGCCTGATCCCTCAAGCCCCTTATGTCCATATTGGTCATAAATATTCCGTTTTTGAGAATCCTTTAAAACTTCATAAGCCTCTGCAGCTTCCTTAAATTGTTCCTCAGCTTCTTTATCACCGGGATTTTTGTCAGGATGATATCTCATGGCCAACTTCCTGTAGGCCTTCTTTAATTCATCATCACCGGCGTTTTTATTAACCCCCAGAATCTCGTAATAATCCCTCTTAGTTGTCATTGAGCCCCCAAAGTTATAATTTGCCTCTTATCAATCGGTATGCTATAAATTTTAGATATAATTAATTTCACAGGGTATCACTCAATGAAATTATTTATGTGGAAACATATATATACTTTTCGAATAATATAAAACATGAGATTGAAATGTCAATGCAGACTCAAGAGATACCTTTTGTTAAAGAGATGTTCAACAAAATTGCCCACAGGTATGATCTCCTTAATCGGCTGTTGAGTTTAAAGCAAGATGTATTATGGAGAAAAACCCTGGTTGCCGCCATGGATATGACCCAACAGGGAAAAGTGCTCGATGTTGCATGTGGAACAGGGGATATTCCCATTGAAATCATAAGCAGGACCAGGGATGATGTTTTGGTTTTCGGCATCGATTTTTCTGCAAAAATGCTTGAAATGGCAAGGGAGAAGATAAATGTTTTACCCCATGGTTTAAAAATACATCTTGTTTGCGGAAACGCATTTGCCCTCCCTTTTTTAAGAGAAACATTTAATGCCGTTACCATCGCTTTTGGCATAAGGAATATCAGCGACAAAAAAGGTGCTTTAAAATCATTTTATAAAAGCATGAAATCAGGGGG
>JAUVKE010000010.1 GCA_030592105.1 Desulfobacteraceae bacterium | reverse complement strand
TTTGCCACGTTGTGAAGAACATTGGCGCTGAATAACCTAAAACTGATGTTTCACCGTTTTTAAAATGTTATGAACCAAAAATATTATCATAAAACCTTATAAAATGCGGCTTTAAACGCCACTTTGAATTTTTTAGGGTTTTGAGACTATAAAGATAAACTCCTATAAAATTAGTCCAATTTGGCCCAGATATCAGTCAATAATGGTATTTCCAATATTGGCCTTATGAAAAAAACGTGAAACTTCAGACCTAAAATTCATAATGGTGATCAGCCTTATAGTTTTCCTTTGATGCAAAACATATCCAAATTGGATATAACTTCATCGTCATTGCAGTCAGCATAAACTACATAAGAACCTCCCAATAAACTTCTAGCAGCGAACATATCCAAATTAGAAAAACCCCCGTCCGCATTCGCATCACCGCGCTCTCTAATAGTAATCGCCCCAAATATACCTGCATCATCATCCCGCACGTCTCCATCCGTCTCGACAAAATTGTCGAAATTAGGATGCGGCTTCCCCAGGCCTAAGCTGATGCCAAAGTCTGGAGTGGAAGGGGGCATAGAGCTCTCATTCCGGTCAAACCTTACGATCCCCAGCAAAACTCGGTCGCCGCTAACGCCGTCAAGAGCATGGCCCTCATTTGAGTCAAGCTTCCCGCATATAATTACCACCTCACCGGCAACGCTCGTGTCAGGATCCATATACGCTTCATTTGAGGATCCATCACCCATATACCAAACTTTCTCATTCTTGACAGCGCTTGTTAGGGTTAATTCCGCTTGACTATAGGTTAGTTTTACACCTGCACTTAATATTGCATCACCGCTGATATCAGCATATATATAAACAGCAAGATCAGTTTCCGTATATGCTCCTTCAGTATGAAGGGTCACATCAGCCCACGCCGGAACTGAAAAAACAAACAACAAAAACACCGACAAAATTATACACGTCTTTTTTTTAATCACAGTTTCACCTCCTTTACCCCGTTTACAAGTTATAAGTTCAAACATCGTGACGTCTAAAATTAAGAGTTTTTATATTTACAACAAAAACTAATTGCATGTGAAATCCTTGTGATTTTGTAATCATTCACGTACCTATTATCCAATTCTCTTTCTGCACAGCCCCATGATTCCAAACAAACCACTCCCACGTAGAAACCTCCGGTACAAAGATGACTTTTACATTATCGATAAATACCGTACTGAATTGTGAAGTTATCGGAACCCATTTTAAAAGTAAAGAATAAAATACATAATTTATCCAATAAATTTCACAAAGCATGTAATAAATGCCATATCATAAAGCTTTTATGTCTGTAACATTTAAGCCTCCTCTATTTATCTCAGAAAACGCCTGAGCCGTAAGTTAATAGTTTTGGTAACCTAAAATTGACCCGCAAAGCATGAATTTATAACCTGAAAATCTTCTAAAAAATGGGGTCGAATCTATTTTTGCACCTTATTAATATTAATCTGCTTTTTATATGTATGTTTTTAGTTTTTCAGTTATATTTTTAAGCCTCGAAACTCTCTTTTGATAAGACAAAATCAATATTTAGCCCTTCCATTTTATCATCAATGGCCAAACATAGACTTGACTCCCAAAAGGAGCTTCTAAGGTCAACCCTATTTTTGGGGTAATCATAGTATAAATTCAATTAGTTAGCTTGGTCTAACCCCATATATTCCCTTTATGGATGTCCCTGTTTTTTCTGCTTTCCTTTTAATTTCAAGCTTGACTTTACAAAAAAATGTAATTACAGTAATTATAAATGTATTTAAAAAATTATAAGGAGCAATACTCATGGAAAAACAAATACAAGCGAGGGATGTTAAACTAGTCCCCATTGGAAATTCCAAAGGAATTCGCATACCAAAGACACTCCTTCAAAAATATGGCCTTAAAAATCCCCTTTTACTTGAGGAAACAGACAGAGGGCTGCTTCTTCGTAAAAAAGAAGAGAGTAAACTCTCTTGGGAAGATACGTATAAAGTCATGGCAGATGAAAAGGAACATTGGGACGAATTTGACACAACTCTTCTTGACGGACTGGAGGATAGGGACTTTGAATATTAAAAGGTACGAAATTTATTTTGCTGACCTCAACCCCACAATAGGAAGCGAAATAAAAAAAGTACGTCCGGTTGTTATTATTAGTCAAGATGAAATGAATCAATATTTAGAAACCGTTGTCGTATGTCCATTAACCTCAAAGTTGCACCCACAGTGGAAAACCCGACTTCAGATTAAATGCGCGGAAAAAAAAGCTGAAGTAGCCGTTGACCAAATACGCACTATTAGCAAAAAAAGATTAAAAAAGAGAATTGATGAATTGTCAAAGATCAAAGCTGCACAATTGCGTAAGCTCATTACTGATATGTACGGTGAATAACCATTTCCTTTAATTTTATACGATTCCCAACCAATCAAATGCAATCAAATGGGGGCAAATCAAATGGGGTTAATCGAGCGCTTACGTTTTTATTACAGCTTTTCAAGAGTAAGGTACTAACCAGGCAGTACTGGAATAAAATTTGAAAAACTTATAATTTCCCTTCGGCATTATTAAACTGATTGGAAAAAGGGCTGTTTTCCTTTATGTTTGGTAATATAATATATTTCATAATAGCATTGATGATTTACGCATCTTATCATCAACCTTTATACGATGCCGGCCGGTCATCTTTTGAGGTTGCATTTTTTTCCTTTTCTTTAGTCTTATTTTTTTTCATCCTAAATAAAATTTTTTTCCTGAAACTTGAAAGGACAATTTTAAAAGGGGATTTCATCGGTCTTGACACCAGGTTTGCACGGATTGTAACTTGTCAGTCAATAGTGGCAATAGTCATTTTTGTTGTAAATATATATTGTCTGAACCTTCTGTTATATACTGAAAAGTTTCTTTTATTTTCAATATTCCCCAGTATTGAAGCCCTTTTATTTTTCCTTCTTTTTCTGTTTTATTTTTTTATAATATGGAGCTGTGCCTACAAGTCCTATGGTATGCTCCATGGATCAGAGGTATCGTGGGGTTCATATATCTGGTCCAATATTTCATTATCTGTTCCGGTTATTCTGCCATGGTTCATTTTGTCCGTACTTTTGGACATTGTTAATCTTCTCCCCTTTAATTTCTTAAAACAATTCCTTGGAACCAGGGAAGGGGAGGTGACCTTTTTTCTTGTTTTTTTGATTTCCTTTTCTATTTTCGGACCTGCCTTGATATTGAAAATATGGAGGTGCAGGCCCCTTGAGCATGGATATTACCGTGAAAGGATAACAGAATTATGTAAAAAAGCAGGCTTTGAGTGTGCAGGCATTTACTACTGGTCAATCTTTGGCGGAAAAATGATTACGGCAGGGGTTATGGGACTTACAAAAAAATGCAGATATATTCTTGTTACTGAATCTCTTTTAAATTTGCTTACTCCTGAAGAGACAGATGCTGTGATAGCCCATGAAATAGGGCACGTAAAAAATAAGCATATTCTATTTTATCTATTTTTTTTAATCGGATATATCCTCTTTTTATATGTTTTTTCTGATATTATTTTATATGTTCTTTTTGAGCCAGAATCTCTTTTTTATTTAATGAGTGGTCCCATTCAAAAGCAATCTGTCATAAGTTCAATGATATATAGTATTTTGGTCATTATAATGTTTATTGTCTGGTTTCGGTATTTTTTTGGTTATTTTATGCGAAATTGTGAACGACAGGCGGATGCGTATGTTTTTAAAATGTTTGGCAGCGCAAGGCCGCTTATATCAACATTTGTAAAGATTGCAAAATTCAGCAGAGATTCCTGGGATAAACCGAACTGGCATCATTTTAGTATCAGGGAGAGAATCGATTTTCTTGAAAAATGTGAGAGGAACATGGGATGGATAACCTTGCATGACAGGAAAATAAAAAGAATAATTGTTGCGTATTCCTTTTTTATCCTTTTGGTGGGGTTGACCGGGTATCAGTTGAACTTCGGTACAATTGGAAGAGTGTTAAAGGATAATGTTATTGAAAATATTTTACACAATCGCCTTGATAAGAATTATGATGATTTTGCTTTTCACGCAGTAATGGGGGATTGGTATTTAAACGGGAAAAGATATGAAAATGCAATAAAATCATATAAAAAGTCCCTTTTTTTAAACATGGATAACCCAGGGGCTTTGAATAATCTTGCATGGCTTTACGCCACATGCGATGATAATAAGTTAAGAGATCCTGAAGAAGCTGTTTTTTTGGCTAAAAGGGCTTTAGGCTTGTTGACGGCCCCTTATATATTAGACACCCTTGCTGAAAGTTATTATGCATGCAGCCTTTTTGGAAAGGCAATTGAAGCAGCAAAAAATGCTGCCCAACTTGCTGAAAAAAATGATAAAGCATATTATGAAAAACAATTAAAAAAGTTTATTAAGGCGGCAAATCTACAGCCTGGGGAGAAGAGTATGGAGACTATTTTATACAAACCTTTCTGACCTGTGTAAGATCCGTGTTCCCCTTAAAAATTTTTTCTATGCCGTCTTGTTTAAGGGTGGTCATTCCGTCTTCAACGGCCTGTGTACGTATCTCGTCAATTTTTGCTTTGCCTTGAATTAATCTTTTTTGAGCATCTGACCCCATTAAAAGCTCATGTATTCCCATTCTCCCCCTGTATCCTGTATCGTTACATCTGTCACACCCATTAGCCCTGTACAATTTCAGGCTATCTGAATATTCTATTTTCACCTCTTTATCAAAGGTTTCTTTGCCGTATTCCCTGACCAGTTCATCGTATTCTGTTTGTGTAGGGGAATAAGCTTCTTTGCAATCCTTGCATAGCGTACGAACAAGACGCTGGGCAAGAATACCTAAAATAGCATCAGCAAAATTAAAAGGATCCATTCCCATATCAAGAAGTCTTGTGATACTTTCAGGGGCACTGTTGGTATGCAGGGTTGTAAAAACCATATGCCCTGTTAATGATGCTTCAATGCCTATTTGAGTTGTCTCTTTGTCACGCATCTCCCCCACCATTATCACGTCGGGATCTGCTCTTAAAAATGAACGCATGGCTTCGGCAAAGCCAAACCCTATTTTGGGTTTTACCTGAACCTGCCTTAATCCCCGCTGGGTAATTTCAACGGGGTCTTCTGCTGTCCATATTTTTGTTTCTGTTTTATTAATAAAACCCAGCGCCGAATGTAGAGTAGTGGTTTTTCCTGAACCTGTGGGCCCGCAGACAAAAATAATTCCATATGGTTGTGTGATTATATTTTTAAAGTTTTCAAAATTATTTTTCGAAAAGCCCATATCAGCAAGGGGGATTGGTTCCCCTGCAGCAAGAATACGCATTACCACATCTTCCATTCCCCCTGCAGTCGGTACGACTTCGACCCTTAGTTCAATATTAAGGCCCCCGTATTTTTTGAACTTTATTTTACCACTTTGTGGCTTGCGCCGTTCTGCTATATCGAGATCAGACATGATTTTAATACGTGACACCACAGCGTTTCTGTAGCTGTAGGGAATGGTCTGATATGTTGTGCATGAACCGTCAACCCGGATTCTGACACGGGTATTCTCCCGTCCAGGAAGGGGTTCTATGTGAATATCAGAAGCTTTTCGCATGTGTGCATCAATGATTATTTTATTTACAAGCTGAACAACCGCACTGTTTGCTTCATCGATTGAGTCCACATCATCATCAACCACATCCTCTTCATCAGACAGTTGTGAAATAATAGCCTCGATCCCGGCCAGTTCTTTTTCATCCTGGGTAAAAAGATCAATATATTTTACTATATCTTCCTTTAATGCAATTCTAAATTCGAGTTTTTTGCCGGGAAAAAGTGATTTAATAACGTCAATTCTGTGGAGATCATGGGGATTATCTATGAGTAGAATAATTTGGTTGCCTTCAGATCGGAAGGGAACCCAACAGTTTTTGCGGAGAAAGGGGACCTTTAATTTGGCAAGAAGTTCCCCGGGAATAGCTGTATTACTGTTAAAAGAAACAAATTCTGTTTTATAAAATTTACTTAAGGATTCTCCTATATCCTTTTTAGGTATTTTAAGGCGGGAGATTAGATAAGATTCAATTGATTCGTCAGTACTGCCTGCATCGGATATGGCTTTTTTAAGCTCTTTTTGCGTTAAAATATAATTTTCAAGAAGGTATTCAAATTTGTTTATTTTTCCCTTTGCATCACGTTTTTGATTATATAGAGCTGTTCCGATTAATGCAGCTAGCTCTTTTATTTGCTTTTCATGATCATTTGAAAAAGGCCCGAATTCCTTTCTATTTATTAGTTGGACAACACCAAGCAAAAGTGATTTGAAGATAATTGGGGCGGCAAGAATTTGTCTTGTGGTAAAGCCGGTTTTTAGATCCCAGGTGGTATCAAAAGAGATGTCAGGGTCAATGGTGTTAAGTTCGTTTTTGTCATAGGCATTCTGAATATTGATGATTTTTTGTTTAAAAGCGGAATAGCCTGCAATGCTTGAGGTGCTCACAGGGATTTGAATTTTTTCTATTTCATCTCCCGATTTCACACGGGATACCAATTCTCTTTTAACCCCGTTAACAACAAAGATGGTAACCCTTTCAGAATTAAAGGTTGAATTAATATCAGAGATCAATCCGAATAAAATATCATCAATACTTGATGCTGTGTTGACTTTTTTGAATATGTCCCGGAGATTGGGAGATACCCCGATTTCTGTTTTTAGATACTGTTTGCTTGGCAAATTGTCAGGGGATGGGGCAGCAGGTTGTAAAGGATTTTTTGCAGATGCGTCAGGTTTATTTTTTGGCGTTATAAAAAGGGCGCTGGAATTATTTTTTGTCGTGTAAGCCATGGTATTGTCCTAATCAATTAATAGTGGTTGCATTGTTAAGTTAATTGGACAATTGTTCTCAATATGTAAACCTGAATTTTTATTTTATAAGAAAACAATTTTTATTTTTTATCTATATTATTGTTTATTACTTTGCGATAATTATCAATAATTTTTTTTATTCCACCGGCAAGGAGTAATAGGCCTAAAAAATAAAAAGAAAATTTGAGAAACAACAGGCTGGAAGTGGAAAGTTTTGAATTTTGAATTTCAATTATTTTTTGAGGGACATTATATATAACAGATGCGCCAACAACAGTAAGAAGAATACCCCAAATAATCTGAATAATATTTTTTTTATTTATTGATTGCAACTGTATAATATATTTACAGGCTTTTTAAAAAAAATATTCTAAAGGAGTTATCAATCTTAAGACATACGCCAATTAATTTTTTAAAAGCCCATACCAATGGCGGAGAGAGAGGGATTCGAACCCTCGGTGAAGTATAACCCCCACACTCGCTTAGCAGGCGAGCGCCTTCAGCCAGCTCGGCCATCTCTCCATTGATTATTATTTGGCGGAGGGAGTAGGATTTGAACCCACGGAACCTTTCGGCTCAACGGTTTTCAAGACCGCCGCCTTAAGCCACTCGGCCATCCCTCCAAGTTCTTTGCTTCTATCATTAAATTGTATGCTGGTCAATAAAATAAATTTTGTATTTATTCATCAGCTTCTTTTAAACAACTGAACAGTTAGTAAATTGTTAATTTCAGTCCCTTATTAATTTTGCTGTTAAAATTTGCTTAATTATTTTCTTGACAAAACATTGCTAAAGATTTGACTACATTATATAGTATGCAAAGGGAAAAATTTGTTTTTCGTTCAGGCACTAAATAATAAAAAAATTAAGTGTGTTGTTGAAAAAACAGGTGTGCTGCCATGGATACAAAAAATCAATACAGGGAAAGTACAAGTCATTATACCCATGAAAAAAGATCTGAATTGCGAAAAATTACAGACAAATACTATAGTGTTGAATTTAAAGCTGAGGCTTCTGGTTGGTTGTATCGATTCAGATTAAGGGATATCTCTTCAAAAGGAATCTGTATTCTGGTAAAAGAAACATCTGATTTGTTGCAACAGATCAGGGTTAATGACACTCTGGATATGAAATATTATTCAGAAAAGTCACTGGAAAAACCAGAAAATATCAGAACAAAGATTCAGCATATCACAAAGGATGCGTTGGGGCGGTATCAAGGTGATTATTTTGTGGGCCTGGAGATATTATGACCTTTTAAAATGTCTGTGGAAGTCGTCAAATATAAATAAGTTGTGCAGATTGCGCCGTAATTTAACATCCAGGCCCTGGGAAAAATCGTATTCTGTTTTACATCGCGGCCGGCGCCAGCCATATTTTTACGGAAGTGCTGAATTTATTGTCAACAATAGTAATTGCACACCATTTGGTATCTTTTCGAAAAAGTAACAATGTGTGCGTTGTTTTAATGGAACATACTATTTCCCAATTATCTTTTATCATATTATTATCAAAAAAAGTAATTAATGAATTTGTTTCAACCTTGCCGCTTAGATCAAGAACCCCTGCTGCCAGACCGGAAGATTTGAATGTAAAAGAATTTTCATTGTTGACTTTGAGTTCCCCAGGAACAAGTACATCATCAAAGTCATAATACAATGGGGGTACTCCCGCTGAAGAATTTCTGGAAAGAGCAGAGCCTTCCGTATTTTTTGGGGGAGTGAATACTGTGCAGCCGGTGCAAAGAAAAAGAATTAATATAAGAAAAAGTTCGGTTAATACAAGGTGGCCTGTGAATCCTTTTTTCATTTTTACTTCTCCTGATTAATGTGTAAGCGAAAACTATATTTTTTTGAGTTCAAGAATAACGTATTTAATATGTATAGCCATTTCAGGCCCGTCGCCTAATTAGGGCTGTATTCCTTTACAATCTCTTTGAATTTAGATTTTATCTCTTCTGTGTCATGTTGTGCTGCTACTGCAAAGAGTTCTTCCAGGTTGCCGTTTAAAAGCTTAGGGTCATGTTCACTCCCTTTTAATACCATGATTTTTTCATGGTCAGAATGTATGATCCCTTCTCCATCGGTAATTATCTCTTCAAATAATTTTTCTCCTGGTCTTAATCCTGTATATTCAATTTTGATATCAATCCCCGGTTCAAACCCTGATAAAATTATTAACTCTTTTGCTAAATCTGTGATTTTGATGGGAGTTCCCATATCTATTAAGAACATTTCTCCCCCGTTTCCCATTGTGCCGGCCTGGAGAATAAGCTGGCAGGCCTCTTGAACAGTCATGAAATAGCGGGTTACATCAGGATCCGTCACAGTGACAGGCCCACCTTTTTTGATCTGTTTTTCAAAAATGGGTAATACGCTCCCCACGCTTCCGATTACATTGCCAAAGCGGACGATTTTGAACTGGAGGTCCTGGTTACCGTTTTTTTGTTGGTTTTGAACCAGCATCTCTGCTACCCGTTTAGATGCTCCCATAATACTTGTGGGGCGAACAGCCTTGTCAGTGGAAACATAGACAAATCTCTTTACTTTATATTTTTTTGCCATATCAATTTTGTTGATGGTGCCGACAATATTATTGTCAACAGCCATCCATGGATGTGCTTCCAGCATGGGAACATGCTTGTAGGCGGCTGCATGGAAAATTGTTTGGGGTCTGTGTTCCATACAGACTTTTTCAGCTAAAACTCTGTCTCTGACATCAGCAAGTACAGGTACGATTTCAATATCACTAAAGTTTTGTTTAAGCTCAAGTTCTATTTCATATAAAGGGCTTTCTGCTCTTTCGTATAATATTAATTTGCTGGGCCTGTACGCGCAAACCTGTTTGCATAGTTCAGAACCTATGGAACCTCCAGCACCTGTAATAAGCACGTTTTGATTTTTGAGATATGCGCCTATTAGGTCTTTGTCCAGGGTAATAACTTCCCTGCCGAGGAGATCCCTGTAGTCCACCTCTCTTATGGCATTGATTGTCACCTTGCCATTTATGAGTTCTCCCATTCCAGGGACGGTTTTAAAAGGGATTTTACTATTTTTACAAAATTTAACAATTCTACGCATTTGAGTAACATTTGCAGAAGGTATGGCGATTAATATTTCATCCACGGCAGTTTTTTTTGTAATTTTTTCAAGGCTTTTTATGCTTCCAATAACAGGTATCCCATGAATTTTTTTTTTTGTCTTTACAGGATTATCATCGAGAAAACCGATTAGATTATATTTGAGATTTTGATTATCCCGGATTTCACGGTAAATTTTTTCTCCGCAGTCACCTGCACCGATGATAATAAGGTTAATAGCGTTAAAGTTTTTTGAGGTAAAAAAAGTATTAAAAAGAGTGGTTACTGAGTTCCAAATATTATCTCTATCAAAATATTGATAATAAAACCGCACAGTCAACCTGAAGGTTGCAATAAGAAAAATAGTGATGCCCCAGTCGATCATAAAGACTGAACGTGAAATTCCTGCGAATCGGTTTATAAATAAGACAAGGACAATAATAAAAAGCGTACTGGCACAGGAAGATACTAATATATTGTAAATATCAGTAATGCTGGTATATCGCCACATGCCACTGTAAAGATCAAAAAAATAAAAACTGATAAGTTTAATAATTAACACAAGGGGAAATATTTTAAACAAAAATACCAGGCTTGTTGGGGGGATTTGAAAATCAAAGCGTATTAAATGGGCAGCGTAAAATGAAAAAGCAACTATTATTATATCAAAGCAAAATACAAAAAGTAAATTTTTATAGATAGGTCTGTGTGTCATATCTGCCCGGCTCTGGTCATGTTTGAAATAAATATATCAGAATATTAACGTAAAATGAGTTTGATGCAAATGAAAGAATGTGGTATTATATAAATATTTTTATTCGTTCAGCAATAGATTTTTTTGAGATCTTATTTTTTTTGATAGATCACAAAAAAATATTTCACCTTTTAACCTCCGCTGTAATCTTCATCAAAAAATAATCGGGAACGTAAATCTGTTAAACCCGTGGAATTTTTAAACAACTAAGGGTTCGCCCTAAAAGGCCATGTTGGAAGAAATGGTTATAAACAACGACAATTTGGGTACGAAAATTACTGTGAAGTCTTTAATTTCTGATGATTATCCGAATACTCCGGTACTCCTTGACAATCTTTCGATAAAATTTATGAAAGAGTCTGTTTTTGTTCCTCTGGATTTTGACGGTAAAAATATCCGGATTGCCCTGGCAAATCCCATGGACTATTCCACTGTAGATGCACTGGAGTTTGCGTATGATTTAAATGTTGAGGCCATTAAAGGGAGAGAAGATGATATCCTTGCTGCCATAGAAAGATTGTACGGTGCAGAGAGTCAGTCTTTAGCAACTATTATTGATGAGGCTGATAAAGATATTTATGACATGATCCCTGAAGATGAAGAAAATGTTGACCATTTAAGGGGTCTTGCCTCTGAAGCACCCATTATACGACTTGTTAACAGGTTGATCTTAAATGCTGTTGAAATGGATGCCAGTGATATTCATTTTGAGCCCTTTGAAGATGAACTTATAGTCAGGTATCGCATAGATGGGGTGTTGCATAAAATGGAATCACCATCAAAGCGACTGCAGGCAGCCATAGTTTCCAGGGTTAAAATAATGGCAAAAATGGATATTGCTGAAAGACGTCTTCCCCAGGATGGCCGGATCAAGTTAAAAATAGGTGAAAAAGAGATTGATGTCAGAGTATCAACAATTCCTGTGCTTTTTGGAGAAAGCGTTGTCATGAGAATTCTTGACAGGGCTTCTCTTGTACTTGATATGGAAAAACTTGGTTTCCCGTCCCATGTTTTATCTGAATACAGTAATTTAATTGTGCAGCCCTATGGTATGATTCTTGTTACCGGCCCCACAGGGAGCGGAAAGACTTCAACACTTTACACCACCCTTGCCGGAATCAACACGTTGGATAAAAAGATTATTACATTGGAAGATCCCATTGAGTATCATTTAAAAGGGGTGAATCAGATTCAGGTGAAGCCTAAAATCGGGCTTACTTTTTCAAAGGGTCTCCGCTCAATAGTTCGTCAGGATCCTGATGTTATTTTAGTGGGTGAAATAAGAGACAGGGAAACTGCTGAAACAGCAGTACAATCCGCCCTTACCGGGCACCTGTTGTTCAGCACCCTTCATACCAATGATGCGGCCAGCGCTGTTACCAGATTGCTGGAAATGAATGTTGAAAAATATCTTATTAATTCCACATTGTTAGGTGCCCTGGCTCAAAGGCTTGTGAGGGTTCTTTGCCCCTTTTGTAAAACCCGGGCAGAGCCCGAGAAAAAGCTTGTTGAGTCCATGGGCATAAATGGAGTCGATCTCAAGCATGCTGAATTTTACAGGGAAAAAGGGTGCAAAAAATGCAGGGGCACCGGATTTAAGGGGAGAATCGGTATTTTTGAATTTTTAAAAATAGATGATGAGATAAGGGGCGCCATACTTAAAAATTTGGGTTCTAAAAGTATTAAGAATTTGGCCATTGCAAAGGGAATGGTTACTTTGAAGGAAGATGGATGGTCTAAAGTAGTGCAGGGAATTACGACCATTTCTGAGGTCGTAAGAGTAACTTTGGAGCAATAAAATGACCTTATTTTCTTATAAAGCCACGGATTTGTCAGGAAAAATTGTCAGGGGAACTCTTGACGCCGATATAGAAGGGGACGCTGTTGCACAGGTTCAGGCAAAGGGTTATATCCCCATTAGAATTGTTCCCTGTACCAGTAAAATAAGTAGATTTGGCATTGAACGTGTCGCAGATGCTTTTTCCTTTCTTAAAAAGCCCTCCGGCAAAGATGTTATGATATTTACCCAGGATTTGTCAGGTCTTCTTACGGCTGGTCTCCCCATGGACAAGGCTTTATCAATATTGATTGATGTGATGGAGAACGAACATCTGAAAGGTTGCTTAAATAAGGTGCTGAAAAATGTTAAAAGCGGAAGCAGACTTTCAGATGCATTGGGAGAGTATCCGGATATTTTTTCCGGAATTTATGTAAATATGGTAATGGCGGGAGAAACAGGAGGCGTTTTAGCTTTGGTTTTACAGCGCCTTGGCATTTTTCTGGAGAATTCTCAGGATTTAAAGGACTTCATTAAAT
Source organism: Desulfobacteraceae bacterium (assembly GCA_030592105.1). Next base: position 5,802 of record JAUVKE010000010.1, on the reverse strand, counting down.
CCTCCCTTGTATATCCTGTTTTTCTTATGATAATCGGCGGCTTGTCCATTGTTATTCTTTTAACTGTTGTGATTCCAAAATTTTCGATGATTTTTTCCGATTTAGGCCAGGCAATTCCTTTTTCCACCATGATCTTGCTCCGATTAAGCGATTTTGTCTCAAAATACTGGATTCTAATGGCGGGTTTTCTCTACCTTTTATATATTTATTGTAAACGATATATGAAAACGGCTAAGGGCCGAATGAAAATCGACCACTTTAAAATAAAAGCCCCCTTTTTAGGTGCTCTCCTGGCCAAAATTGAAGTGTCGAGATTTGTAAGGACACTTTCCACTCTTCTTAAAAGCGGGGTACCGATTCTCCAGGCCCTTGTGCTGGCAAAGGGAGTGATTGGGAATCGTGTTGTTTTAAAAGATATGGATAATGTCATTGAAAGAGTGAAAAAAGGTGACAGAATTTCAAGGTCGATAAAGGAAGTGGAAGATTTTCCTGATATGGTGAGTCAGATGATTACTGTGGGGGAGGAGACAGGGCGCGTGGATGAGATGCTGCAACGGATAGCGGATAACTATGAAAAAAAAATAAAAAATATTGTTAAAAGTTATGTTAGTCTTTTTGAACCTGTTATGATTCTTGCCATGGGTGTTGTTGTGGGATCCATTGTGATTTCAATGTTGATGGCAATATTCAGTATGAATGATTTACCTTTTTAGGAAAAAAATTAAATGAAAAAAGAACGAAAAACAGACAGTGGTTTTACACTTATTGAATTGCTGATTGTAATGATTATACTAGGCATTTTAGCTGCACTGGTTGGTCCTAGAATGTTCGGAAAGGTTGGAAAATCGAAGCAAAAGGGTGCTAAAATGCAAATTTCACTCTTTGAAACAGCCCTGGATACCTATAGGCTCGATGTGGGGAGTTATCCGGATACAGATCAGGGTTTACCCTCTCTTCGTGAAGAACCTACAGGGGTGAAAAATTGGGACGGCCCCTATCTGCCCAAGGAGATTCCCCTGGATCCCTGGGGAAATCCATATATCTATATCTGTCCTGGTGAGCATGGTGATTATGATATAATTTCCCATGGCCTTGACGGGAACCCGGGTGGAGACGATGAAAAATCGGATATTGTGAATTGGAAAAATTTAAATCAGTAATTTTATTGTAACTTTTGGGGTTGGTTTTAATCTTGGCCATTTTATGTCACGGTCTATGACTGCGCCGCCGTAGGGGGAACCCCCTGTGGTTACCCATTAGAAAAATATTACAGACTGAAGTTGCTTCCTCACTTTTTTAAAAGAAAAGTGTCCAAAGGAAATAGCCTGGAATGAAAAAATCGGTTTTTTCTCTTGTTTTATTCAGATCAGGATTTACACTGATTGAGCTTTTAGTTGTGCTGGTGATTATAAGTATCCTTTCTGTTCTGGTGGTTCCCAGGATAGGTAGCCAGATAACCCGTTTGAACATAAAAACAGCGGCAAAGAGAACGGCTGCTGTTTTAAGGTATGCGCGCAGTTGTGCTTACTCGGAAAAAATGGTTTATACGGCCCTGTTTGATCCTGATAATGGCAGGGTTGAAATTGTAAGTAAGAATATCTATAAAATTTCCCCTGAAGAGCTGAAAGATTTAGAGGAAAATCATGGAAAAATATACTCCTTGCCTGGGGGTATCCGTTTGAGATCTGCAGGTCCGGATGATAATCAGGAGGGGTCTTTTTTTTCGATTATTTTTTTCCCAGATGGAAGGAGCAGCGGCGGAGAAATATTATTAACAAATGGCCGAAAGCGGGAATATTCCATTAAAGTCGATTTTATCACGGGTGAGCCGATAATTTCTTTGATCAAAAGATCTGAAAAAAGGTTTTGACCTCATATTATTGAGAAATTGCCATGACTTTTTATCACAACTTATTGCTAACATTAAAAAGGGATCGGATTTTTTCAAAGAAAAGTGAGGGCTTTACACTTATTGAAATTCTTGTGGCCATAACTGTTTTAAGTATTTGTCTGGTTGTTATTATGGAACTTTTTGCTGGAGGACTGAAAAATGGCATGCTCACAGGAAAGTATACCAGTGCCGTTTTTCATGCCAGAGCAATAATGGAGGAGATCCTTTTATCTCCTGAACTTATTACTGGTGATCATGCCGGAGATTTTGAGGATGGTTTTGTCTGGAATGCACAGGTTTTCCCTGTTGAAAAAACTGAAGAGAATAATATGGTTACCCCCCTTACAATGCTGCAGGTCAGCGTAGATGTGAGTTGGAATGATGGGAAAAAGGAAAGGCATGTAAGATTAAACACCCTGCAGATGGTAAATGAAATGTTGGATACACAGGCCAATGAGCAGATTTTGGAACTATATAAAAGAGAAGGGCTTTGAATAAAAAAGGTAAACATTTCAGGAGAATGCTAAAATCCGGTGATGGCTTTACTCTCCTGGAACTTTTAATCGCCTTAACCATACTTGGGGTTGTTGTCTCCATGTTATTTGCTTCCCTTAAAATGGGGGTGACTGCATGGGAAAAAGGGGAAGAAAATGTTGCCTCCCTTCAACGAAAACGGGTTGTCCTGGATCTTATTAAGCGTCAATTAACTTCAATTTGTTCTGTGGAAATAAAAAAAACAGATACTGATTCATATTTTATGAAAGGGGATGAGAATTATCTTGAATTTTCATCAAATTTTCCAATTATTCCAGCCGAATTCTCAGGGATTGTTCGTGTAACATATGTTGTCACTTCTATTGAGGGTGATAATGGTAAATCCCTTGGTCTGTATGAAAAGCAGCAAGGGGATAATTATGAATCCGATGAAGAAAGATTTTATCCTCTTATAAAAAAAGCCTTTAAAATCGAATTTGAGTATTTCAAATCAGGGGAAGATGGTACCAGGTCATGGGAAAATGTCTGGGACCCTGAAGATGACAAGGGGTTACCCCTGGCAATAAGGATCTCTGTATGGGATGATCAAAACGCCATGCCCGTCAATGTAATTGCTAAAGTTATGCAAAACGCCCATGAGAAATAAGAGAACCAAAAATACTATCCCTGGAGTTTTAGATAATAATCATGGTATCGCGCTATTCATGACATTATGGATACTGGTTCTTTTATCGGTCATTGTGGGAGAATTCTGTTTTTTCATGAGAACCGAAGTAAAGATGACCACAAATTTTAAAGAACAGACAGAAGCTTATTATATTGCCTATGCAGGGGTGCAAAAAGCCATTGAAGCTCTTATAAGTGATAAAATGGTTGGTCCTCCCGGCTCTGCTTATGAAAGAGATGACGCTCCCGCTGATATAGAAGAGGAGCTTACCATGTGGCGGATAAATGCTCTGCTTCCGCCGGTCCCTTTTGCCCAGGGTTCCTTTCAGGTTTGGCTTGACAATGAATCAGGAAAAATTGATTTAAACAGTGCAGACACCAGTATACTTCAGATGATTTTAAATGGTTTGGAGCTTGATGACAGCATAAAAGAGATTATAGTAGATTCGATTTTAGACTGGCGGGATAAAGACAGCCTCCACCATTTAAACGGGGCAGAGGATGATTATTATCTTTCCCTTGAAAAGCCCTACGAATGCAAGGACGATAATTTTGATTCCATTGATGAATTGCTCCTTGTAAAAGGAGTTACAAAGGAACTTTTTCATGGGGGGCTGAAAGATCTGGTTACTGTATCTTTAAATCCCATTCAAAACAAAGGGGGTTCCCGCAGAAGAAGAATCGGCAAAAAAGGTATAACAAATAAAATTAATATTAATGCAGCTTCTTCCAAAATGTTAAGAGTTTTCCCCTTTATGACAGAAGATATTGTCGATGCAATAATTAAATACAGGGAAAACCAGGACTTTTTTTCCATGGCTGATTTTGCAGAAATTGTGGGAGATGAAGTCTACCATGGAGTATCCGGTTTTATTACCTTTCAGTTATCCCCTTATTATACTATCAAATCAGTGGGGACCTCGGGAACCGGAAACATAAAGGATATTGTGAATGTTAAGATTGAGATCAATAGAAATCATCCAAAATGGCATAAAATTCTTGCCTGGTTTGATGGCGTCAAAGAATAAATTTTAAGCAGATATATATAGATTGGCAGATAATTACCCGATTTTAAAATTTGGCACAAGGCCAGAGGGAGGAAGGCGTATTGTAATACGCAGGCAACGATAACGCAGTGAAATTATTTATGTGACAATCTATAACTTCAGGTTTAATCTGATAACCTTTTAGGAACGGGGATGAAAAATTAATGCTTTTTTTTCAAACGAGCATCGGGGTTCATATTGATAATGATTATGTGTCTGCAGTATTGCTTGGCACTTCCTTTAAGGGGATTATCAAAAAGGATTGTAAGGTTCAATATTTTGCAGAAAGCATCTCTTTTGATGAAAAATTGAAAATTGCATCTTACATGATCAGTGACTTTGTTCGGAATTATGGCATATCTTCCCCTTATATCCATATAGGGATCCCCCTGGGTTCGGTTATTTTAAGGGATATCACTTTACCCTCTGCAGTTAAGGAGAATTTAAGGACAACGGTTAAATATGAATTGGAAAAATACGTTCCCCTTTCTGCAGAGGATCTATATTTTGATATTCAGAATATAGCTGAGGATAAAGAGGAAAAGAGAATCAGAATTTTGCTGGCAGCGGTGAAGAAGGATGAACTAAAGCCGTATTTTGATCTTATAGATCTTTCCGGGCATGGCCTTGTAAGTATTGATATAAGTCTTGCGGCGGCTGTTAATACCCTGGGAGAGCTTTTCCCGTCTTTGAATAGCTATATCTTTGTCTGGCTAAAAAACGATCGTTTTGAAATAGGGTTTGTTCAAGACGGGTTTCTTAATGTTTCCAGAGTTTTTAAGACCTCACTAAAAGGGCCCGGGCTTTTATCTGAAATTGTAAGGGAGCTGGAAACAATTCAGGAGAATTTGCCGGATAAATCAGAAGGTCAGAAGCAGAATGAAAATCTGCGCGTGGTGCTTTGGGGGACTTTGGTTGATGAAAATCTGGAAAAGGGTGTAAGGGAAAAGGGATTTGATCTTGTTAATCTTAATCTGTACGCATCACCTGTTTCTGCGCAGGAATTTATTTCCCCATACGGGTTAACTTTAAAAGGGCTGAAAAAAGTTTCTAACAATTTTAATTTTCTACCTGTAAATTTGCGAAAACGTTCCAGTAAAGCGCCGTTGTACGCAGTTGTTCTCCTTTGCTTTCTTGCGGTTTTGTCAGCCTTGGCCTGGCAGGGGAGTCTCATTGTGCGGACAAGATTGATTTCCAGCCATCTGGATAAAGAAATATCAATTTTGCAAAAAGATGTTAAACAGATCGATAAAATTCGAAAAGAATATGAGCTTTTAGAGAAAAAAATCGGGTATATGAAAACCGGTAATCCAGGCAAGGCATTCGTGCTCGATATAATTAAGGAGCTTAGCTATATAATTCCTTATGGTTCGTGGGTTAGTGATTTAAGATTTTCAGACAAAGGGATAAGTATTATAGGGTTTGCAGAAAGGGCTTCTGAATTAATCCCGCTTCTTGACAAATCGCCATATTTTGAAGATGTGATTTTTACTTCATCAATTACAAAAACAAGGGCCGGCAAAGAGCGGTTTAAAATTTCTTTAAAAGTTCTTCCGGTAAAAAATGCTGAATAGTCTTTAAGGATCGGAAATGAAATTACTTGAACGAAATTGTTTGTCTTTTGGTCCATCTACTGCGTTACATCAAAGGCCGAATACATCAAGTATTCAACCTTTAATGCGCCTTGTATATGAACCAAAATCC
>JAUVKE010000373.1 GCA_030592105.1 Desulfobacteraceae bacterium | reverse complement strand
GTGAAACCATGGGTTTCCACATAAAAAAGGAAAAAGCATGGAGTCAAAACTGAGAGAATACTTCAAAGAGATCAAAAAAAGAGGCTTATCAAAGGATCGGGAAAAAAGACTCCTAATTGAGCTTGAATATAAGGGGATTCATGATATTGCCCCCAGGCCCCTTTCCCATGAGTTAAAAAATTTATATAAATTCAATGATTTTTCAATACTGCAAAAAAAATCTCCCCCCCTTGCCCCCTACACAGCCACCCTCAAATCCCTTGATGAATTGCTGAGCAGAGATAAACAAAGAGAAGAAGATGGTTTTCCAAGGAAAATACGCGTTGGCCGATTAATCAAGCCAGGCAAGGGAGGAAAAGAAAAAATTATTGTTGTTCCCACCACAGTTGAAGAAAAATTTATCCACGATGACATAAAGATTCCCTCAGAGGATGAAGATAGCGCCGGGGGTTCAGGGGAAGGGGAAGAAGGAGATATTATTGGAGAGCAACCTGTTCACGAACAGGACAGCGGTGCTGGAACCGGCCCTGGAGAAGGGGAAGAAGGTCCCCATGAAATGGAATCAAATGCCTATGATCTGGGTAAAATTTTATCTGAACAGCTCGAGCTTCCCAATCTCAAAGACAAAGGTAAAAAACGTTTTCTTTCCCATTACACCTATGACATGACAGACCAGAACCGCGGATTCGGCCAGTTTCTGGATAAAAAAGCTACTTTGCGTAAAATCATAGAGACCAATATCAGCCTGGGGAACCTCCCTGATGTTGAAAATATCGATCCCACAAATTTTTTAATATCCCCCAAGGACAAAGTTTACAAAATTCTTTCCAGGGAAAAAGAGTATGAATCCCAGGCCATGGTATTTTTCATACGGGATTACTCAGGTTCCATGGGGGGCAAGCCTACTCAGCTGGTGGTGGGACAACATGTATTAATCTACAGCTGGCTTCTTTACCAGTATGAAAAACGGGTTGAAACCCGTTTTATACTCCATGATACTGACGCCATAGAGGTTCCTGATTTCTACAAATATTATAATACAAGAGTTGCCGGGGGAACCAAGGTTTTTTCCGCATTTCGTCTGGTCAATGAAATTGTTAATAAAGAAAACCTTAACAGAGATTACAATATATATGTATTCTACGGCACAGATGGAGACGACTGGGACTCAGATGGAAAAGAGGCCATACCCGAATTAAAAAAAATGCTCGATTATTCAAACAGAACAGGGATCACCATTGTTGAGCACTCCTGGACATCAGGGGGAAGAACAGAAGTTGAAAAATATATCAGCAAATCAGGACTCCTTGAACAACATCCAGACCTTCTTCGTATGGATATTATCAAGGAGAGCGCAGATGAACCCCGTTTAATCAAAGGGATAAAAAAACTTATTTCATGAAATCTTAAAACATAATTTTATGCGAAGATAAATAAATGGAATTAATAAATCAGCATACAAAAAAAATCATGGAAGGATGCAAGAAAAGGGCTAGAGATGCAGGCCTTTCCTTTGACGATGAGACCCTGGAATATATAGTCACAAATCGGGATCTACTGGAACTTTCCCCAAAAATAATGATACCGACACTTTACGATTATTGGGTTCATGATGTACGAGTCCTCCAGGAAAAGGGGAAATACGAACTTTACCCGTCAAATCCTTACGAGACTGTTATCAACACCAGGCCCGCAATATCTTTTTACAATGATAATAATCCTGACTGGCTCAATGTCATGATTTTTTACCATGTAATAGGCCACATAGATTTTTTTCAAAACAATCACTTCTACCGCCATACATGGAGCGATGATTTCACAGGAAAGGCCCTTTCCGACAAACGGTTAATTGCCCAACTAAGGGCTAAAAAAGGGAGGTGGGTCGATTATGTCATTGAATTTGCCAGGGGGGTAGATAATCTTGTACAATATTATTCTGAGCTTTCATCCCTGCACCGCCCTGCAAAATCGACCGACTCAAAACGATTCGATTTTTATTTTGACGTTTTCATACAGGATATCAACAAGCTCAGTACCCATGAATATATCAAAGAGATCAAAAGGTATAATGATTGTATTGCAGAATCAAAAACAATAGGAGAAGCATCTTTTTTTACGGAAGTTGACCTTAAACATCCTGAATTTAAAGAACTTTTCAACAAAAGCCTGGAAAAAAAAACAAAGCAAAAACTTGATGTACTTCAATATTTAATGGAGTATTCTCCATTTTTAAATAAAGAAGAAAACAGATGGATGAAATCTGTAATGCAGGTTGTCCGCGATACTTCTTTATTTTTTCAGCCTCAAATACGAACAAAGATCATGAATGAGGGATGGGCAAGCTACTGGCATGAAAACCTTTTTATGATTGATGACCGTATAACCGGCCATGAAGTTGATTTTGCCCGTTTGCATGCAGGAGTTACATCAATGCCCAAGGTAGGTCTGAATCCCTATGCCCTTGGGCTGCGTCTGTTTAATTACATTGAAAAAATAACAGACCAGGGGAAATACAGTTATGAATATCAAAGAACTTTAAAAATTGATGAACGAAAACAATTTGATTCAAAAACCGGCCAGGGAAAAGATTTTATTTTTAAAGTCCGTCAGGACTTTTCCGATTTTACTTTCTTAAATACTTTTCTTGATCAGGATTTTGCAACACAGCACAATCTTTTTATCGCAGGGAAAAGATTGAATAAAGAAAGAAAAGTTTATGAATATTATATTAAGAGTAAAAAACTTGAAGATTATCTTAAAATGCTGAGAGACTCACTTTACCACCCCCCGCATATAGACGTAAAACCTGAAAAAACAGATAATAATACCTTATATCTTTATCACCATTTTGAAGAAAAACCTTTGGTTAAAGAATTTATTCAAAATACAATGATAGGGATTGAGTATCTTTGGGGGAACCCGGTGCACCTTGAAACAAGCGAAGTAGCGCCGACATCCCAGCCTCAACCATCTGATTTCACATATTATTATACAGCCATG
>JAUVKE010000336.1 GCA_030592105.1 Desulfobacteraceae bacterium | reverse complement strand
TTCGCCCCTCCTCCGCTGAGAATAATCCTGTTTATCCGATCACTCGGATATGTTGAATAGAAGAAGTCAAGAGCGCGACCTATTTCAGAGCTCCATCCGGTCACAACTGATGAGATGATTTCCATCAGGTCCGCTTCAGAAATTTTGTCTGTCCGGTCGATATGTTTAAGCTGTTCCGCCTCACCTGGTGAGCAACCGACAAGTGAGACAATTTTTTGATTAATCTGGCCGCATCCTAGTGAAACGTCCCGCATAAATACAGAAAAGTTCTCTTTTAAGATATTAAAGGAGGTTTTACTGGCGCCAATATCAATCAGCGCAACATTTTCATTTTTTGAATCATAATTAACTTCAAATATATTTTGCAGCGCAAACACATCAACATCGATTATACAAGGGTTAAGGCCGGCTATCTGAACCAGGTTGAGATAGTCATCAATTATCTCTTTTTTTGCTGCAACAAGAAGCACGCTCATCTGGCCGGGATTGTATTCGTTCTCGCCAAGTATTTGAAAATCAAGGTTAACATCATTGATATCAAAGGGAATATATTGTTCAGCTTCAAGATGGATTGTTTCCTGAAGTTCTTCTTCTCCCATGCTTTTGACGGTAATATTTTTAACAATAACGGAGTAACCCCCGATAGATATAGCAATATTGTGTTCTTTTATATTGTGAGCCTTAAGTAGCTGGCGAATGGAATCGGCTACAATTTCAGGAGACTTGATTGAGCCGTCCCGGATCAAACCCGGTTCAATATCGACCATGCCGAATTTACTCAAGCTTCGCCCATTTTTTGTTTCTTTAATTTCAGCGACCTTTAAAGTATTGGAACCTATATCAAGGCCAATAAGATGGGTTTTCTTCCCAAATACCATGATATATCCTCAATCGATAAATACTTTATTTTTATCTGCAAGTTTAAAACCCAGGGCCAAAATAATTTTCCGTTTGGTTTCCATTCTGCACGGCATCCCTTTTTCTATTCGGGTAATCGTAACAGGGGAAACATTTGCCTTTTTGGCAAGCTCTGCCTTGCTCAACATAAGAGATTCTCTAATTTTTTTTAGTGAATTTTTGTTCATTAAAAAAATTTACACTGTAAACATTTGACAAGATTTTCAAAAACAAATAGTAATGCAATGTTATGGCAATAAATATATGCATATTAATGGCATGTCAAGAAAATTATATCAAAGTTATATATAATTATGCCTAATTACTTTATGTTGTGGCGTTTTTGAAAAGAATTCCCATATGCGGTATAGGCAAAAAAGAAAAATTTATATAAAATCAATTTGTTTATAAAAAATACTGTCTTTGTACCCCAAATTTACATGAAAAAATGTATTTTAACCTGTTCAGGCATCATAAAAGAAAAGATTAATAGAAGATAAAATGATTAAAACAGGCTTTAAACTTATAGAGACGCCGATCAAACAGGAATGGGTTATGATAACGGGGAAAAAACATGGAAAATAAAAAGCAGACTGTTTTGCAAAAAACAGGGCTCTTTGCTGGGCCGGCAATTTTTTTTTGTTTAATTTTCATGGATCTTGAACCTGGAAATCCCGTTGTGACACGTATGGCAGCCGTGGCTGCATTGATGGCTGTTTTTTGGATTACCGAAGCCCTGCCCCTTTTTGCAACAGCATTATTCCCCATAGTTCTTTACCCTATTCTTGGAATAATGAAGGGAAGGGCTGTCGCGCCGGTTTATTTCAACAGCACTATTTTTCTTTTCATGGGCGGTTTTATGATCGCCTTGACAATGGAGAAATGGAACCTGCATAAACGTATTGCTCTCTATATAATCAAAATTATCGGGGGAAGTCCTTCCATGATAGTTCTTGGTTTTATGGTTGCTTCCGTTTTTCTTTCCATGTGGATATCAAATACTGCCACTGCCGTTATGATGGTTCCCATGGGGCTTGCAATAATACTAAAAATGGAAGAAGAATTCGGCACAAAAGATACAAGAAAATTTTCTGTCTCGCTTATGCTTGGCATAGCATACGCTTGTTCACTCGGAGGAGTTGCAACCCTTGTTGGGACCCCTCCGAATCTGTCTTTTGTGCGAATATTCGAGATTACTTTCCCCCAGGCTGAGCCTGTCTCATTCGGGCAGTGGATGCTGATGGGCATTCCTTTAATGCTGACCATGGGAATCTTTATATGGATAATGCTCACCAAAATATTTTTTCGTCCTCCCTTGCACTTAAAAGCGGATAGAACCATTGTGAACAAAGAGTATGAGGCCCTAGGTCCCATTAGTTTTGAAGAAAAGGCTGTTTTTACAGTCTTTGTTGCTACGGCTTTTCTCTGGATTTTCAGGAAAAAGCTGGAACTGGGGTTTATGACTATTCCTGGCTGGTCCGACTTTTCACCCTGGCCGGGATTTGTCGATGATGGCACCGTGGCCATGGCCATGGCAATGATCCTGTTTTTTATTCCCGTAAAAGATAAAACCTCAGGGGAATCAAATGTTATGGGCGCTGAGGTAATTATGCGCCTTCCATGGAATATTATTATTCTTTTTGGAGGAGGTTTTGCTCTCGCAAAAGGCTTTCAGTCAACCGAACTTTCCTTTTTAATAGGTAAAAAATTCAAATGGCTTTCAGAAACCGATGCCATTGTTATGATACCCACCATATGCGGAAGCCTTACATTTTTAACGGAATTGACCTCAAATACAGCTACGACGGAAATGATCCTCCCTGTGCTTGCATCTGTTGCCTGCGCCATGAAGGCCAATCCGCTCATCCTTATGATTCCGGCCACTCTTTCTGCATCCTGTGCCTTTATGATGCCCGTGGCTACACCTCCCAATGCCATTATATTCGGCAGCGGGCGGGTTAAAATCGTAGAAATGGCCTTGGTCGGGTTTTTTATAAATATCGCAGGAATTATACTGATAACCGCCATATTTTATCTATTGGGAACCCATATATTCTCCATCGATTTTTCTGTCTTTCCGAAATGGGCACAGACCGGTTAAAAATTTAAGGACTATTCTCTCCTTAAATTCCTTGCTATGTTTTTTCCTGCCCATTCTGTGCTTTCATTTTCTTGGAAACGCACCTTAACACACTGTCTCATTTTTGGGAGCCACTATAGTTCTCAATTGCATGGCTCCGAGAATTGCTGTTTGGGATATATAACGTTTGCCTTCCCATTTTACCCGTGGTATATTTTTTTTGTTTTATTTTATTTATAACCATTTAAAATTATTAGAAAGACTGAGAAAAAATATGAGTTTTGAAAATTTAGATTTAATTGACGAGTTATTAAAGGCGGTTAATGAACTCGGGTTTGT
>JAUVKE010000335.1 GCA_030592105.1 Desulfobacteraceae bacterium | reverse complement strand
TGCGAAAATATCATCGGAATAATCTACAGGAAGCTGGGTGGAGTTGGTATAATAAGGATATACACCCCCTTGATATTCAGCTTCATTGGCACAGATAATGTCTGGAAACTGTTTTTTGTCTTTCATGGCCAGACGATAGGATGTCCCTTCTGCAGGCGTTGCTTCAAGATTAAACATATCCCCTGTTTTTGTTTGTAATTCGGAAATTTTTTCTCTGATAAAATCCATGATTTCAACGGAGAATTTTTGACCTGCCTCGCTTGCTATATTTTCACCGAGAAAGTTTAAGCATGCTTCATTCATTCCTATAATTCCTATGGTGGAGAAATGATTTTTCCAGTATACTCCGGAACCTTTTTTTATTTCTCTTAAATAGAATTTAGAGTAAGGATAAAGATTATTATCTGTAAAATTTTCGAGTACTTTTCTTTTAATTGTAAGGCTTCTTGCGGCAATCTGAATAAGATTGTCTAAAATTGAATAAAACTCTGCTTTGTTTTGCGAGCGGTATCCTATGCGAGGGAGATTGATTGTTACAACCCCGATGGAGCCTGTGAGGGGATTAGCGCCAAAAAGACCACCCCCTCTTTTTAAAAGTTCTCTGTTATCAAGCCGGAGTCGGCAGCACATGGATCTTGCATCTTCAGGAGACATTTCTGAATTAACAAAATTGGAAAAATATGGGATTCCATATTTGCCGGTCATCTTCCAGATTATATCAAGGTTTGGGTTATCCCAGTTAAAATCTGCTGTTATGTTGTATGTTGGTATGGGGAAAGTAAAGACCCTCCCTTTAGCATCACCTTCTATCATAATTTCGGCAAAGGCTTTGTTTATAATATCCATCTCAGGCTGGAATTCGGCGTATGTTATGTCCAGCGCTTTACCTCCAAGTATAACTGCCTGATCCTTATGTGTGGCTGGAACGTAAAGATCCATGGTTATATTGGTAAATGGTGTTTGAAAGCCGACTCTGGTTGGTATGTTTATATTGAATACAAATTCCTGCATGGCCTGTTTAACTTCGGAATAATTCAGATTGTCATAGCGTATAAAGGGGGCTATAAGGGTATCAAAGTTGGAAATTGCCTGGGCACCTGCGGCTTCGCCCTGGAGAGTATAAAAAAAGTTGACTATCTGCCCGAGAGCGGACCTCAGGTGTTTTGGGGGGGCGCTTTCCACTTTCCCCTCAACCCCTTTGAATCCTGTTTTTAAAAGATCTGTGAGATCCCAGCCCACGCAATATACTGAAAGAAGGCTCAGATCATGAATATGTATATCTCCGTTGTCGTGGGCTCTTCTGATTTCAGGGGGATAGATTCTGTTTAGCCAGTACTCCGAAGTTATGCCCGATGATATATAATTATTAAGCCCCTGGAGGGAGTAGCACATGTTGCTGTTCTCTTTTACCTGCCAGTCTTCTTTATGGATATAGTCTTCAACAATATTGATATTTGCCGTGGTAGTTATTTTTCTTATCTGGGCATGCTGTTCCCTGTAGATTATGTAGGCCTTGGCAGATTTGTAAAAAGGAGAATCAAGGAGAATTCTTTCCACGATATCCTGTATCTCTTCCACTTCAGGAGTATCCCCTATGCGCAGCTGTCTGGCAAGTGTCATGAATTGGAGAGTAAGCTTTTTTGCATCCCTAAGACCAAATTCCCCTGTTGCATCCCCGGCTTTTGCAATTGCAGCTGTAATTTTGGATGAATCAAACTCTTCAATTTTTCCGTTTCGTTTTTTGATTTTTTCAAACATGTGCGCACCCCTTTTCACATAAATTACTATTATCTGTTGATTAATCCATGCAACGCAAATCGTTTTAGTCTCTAAAGAATTTTTAAAAAATTGTTCAAGAAGGAACAAACGTGAAGGAGTAAATATATCAATATATTGTATATGTCAACAGAAAAGAGGGTATATATTGCGTTTTTTTTAATTAAAAAATATGATTTTTCAGGGGTCTCCCCGAACTTATTGAAATTTTTAAATAAGTTCGGGGATTATCCATAAAAGACTGATGGATTATTTCACCGGCAGGTGATTAAATTTAAAAAGTGTGCTTGCTGAGGGGGTGACAATCTATAGCTATTTTGTTTTGATTGACCATCATTTCCAGCTCTTTATTTCATAGCCGTTGGGTAGATGTGCTGTTCCTTTGACACACGAAACGCCGGAAGCCTTATTAGTCCGTTCAATCAGACTATCAATATTTTCACAAAAGCCATTATGAGTCGCATCCCATCCAGCATCTGTTTTTTTTGCAAATGTGCATGTACAAAAATGAATAACCTCTGTCCCCTTTGATTTGAGTATGTTGGCCAAATCTGTCAGGTTGTCACCGGGACATCGGCATGTAAAAACACCAGTGAGGAGACAGTCATCATATCCGGCAAAGCCTTCCTTTTGTTCAGCAAGGCATTTGAAACAATTTGTCAGGGGACATTTTGTTTCATTTTTTTCACAACGAATTATAGCAATTTTTGTCATTTTTTCCTTCCTGTTTTTTTTAAGTGCTCCTGATATTTTTTTATTTCACGACTCATATAACATTGGAGTGCTTCCTGAAGAGTTTTTGCAGCAAGAAAGGCACAGTGTTTATCTTCTTGAAGTCCTCCGATTTTTTTCAGAACAGCATCCCCGGTAATTTCCGTTAATTCATCAGGATTTTTTCCCATTGCCAATTCTGCTGTAAAAGATCCGCAAATTGAACTTGAAGCACAACCGTCTGTAACGTATGATGCTGATTCAACGCGATTTTTGTCAAACTTTAAAAATATTTCCATTGTATCGCCGCATTCACCTTTAACCTGTGCGCGGGTATCATAATTTTGCAATGGGCCGTTATATTCAGGATTTTGCCATCGTTGAAATCCTGCTTCACCAAAAGTTTTTTTTGCTTCATCAAATATTTCTTCCTGAAGATTATTTATAAAAGTGTCAAAATTATCATTCATATTTACCTGCTATAAATTCTTACTCACCCATTCTGAAAGTTTGGGGGTTGGCTCTAATTTTGGATATCAGATGCCAGAGCTGAGCTATGGTGAAATTTGAAAACCTCTGGTTGTTTGAGCGTAGCGAGTTTCAGAGGTTTTTAAATTTTATTATAGCTCAGCGTATTGCTGAAGTTAAAACTAAGCCCAAAAGTTCTTTTTTTATGATTTACATTTTATCAGTAGTGTCCGGTTAGAAAATTGTAAAAAAAGAAAATATGGGAAGTTTAATTGTTTTTTCCGCTATTGCGAATAAATTTCTTGAATTTCTAAGCTTGCTCCTCCAAAATTGCGAAACTCGTTCGTGCCTCACTCAAACAGTCGCACTTTTTTGG
>JAUVKE010000521.1 GCA_030592105.1 Desulfobacteraceae bacterium | reverse complement strand
CTGAATTTTGCTACTTCTTCAAAAATATCGATCCCTGCAGCACAGTAAAATGACATTCTCCTGGCAACATTATCAATATCCATGCCTCGCTTTAAGCATCCATCTATGAATGTTGCAGCGATCTTCAAGCCAAATGCCACTTCCTGAGGAGCATCCAGACCATAATCCCGCATATTATAGCAGGAGGAGACATAGGCTGCATGCCACAAAGGCATATTATCTCCACAATACTCAACAAGGTCACCCCATATTTTTACACCTAATTTAGGCGGATTCGCCACATCAGAATAACAGACATGGCTCATAATAGGATCGTTACTGATGGTTCCTCTCAATTTTGACAGACTGATCCCTCTTTTTTTGGCAACCGCAATATACTGAGCCAGAATAACAGGGCTTGCAACAGATGCGCAAAGGAGAGTTGAACTTATCTCATTCAGAGGGATATCGTCAAAAAGATCTTCCATATCTTCAATGGAAACAAGAGGTACACCACTGACACCGACCTCTCCCCTTGCAAGAGGATGATCTGAATCAAGTCCGTGCATGGTTGGCTGGTCCCTGAACACCATAAGGCCTGTGTTTCCGTGGGTAATCAGATATTTCATCTGCTTATTTGTATCTTCAGGTGTACCAAAACCCCACGGCTGACGTCTTGTCCATAATTTACCCCTGTACATATTGGGATAAATACCCCTGGTAAAAGGGTATTCGCCTGGATTTCCAAGTTTTCTATTATAGTCAGTTTTATCAGCCGTCTTTGGAGAATAGACTTCCTTTAAATCTATGGCTGACCAGGTCTTCGTCCTCCTGACTTTTTCCCTGTATCCAGGTTCAGCAAGATCTTTTTTTCCTGCAATTGCCATTTTTACCTTCCTTTAAAATTTGGTTTTCTTTTCTCAAAAAAAGAAGCCTGCCCTTCCTTTATATCATCTGTACCAAAAAACATTGAAGTTGTATGCACCGAAGCTGTCAGATCCTCACCGCCTATGGCCCTGTTTATTGTATTTTTTGCCAGTAATAAAGAAAGGGGAGCTTTTTCCATCAGCAGTCTCGCTTTTTTTTCAGCGGCAGCCATAAGTTCATCACCTGGAACAATTTGATTAACTATGCCGATTCTTTCCGCCTCTTGAGCATCAAACTGTCTTCCGGTCATTATGAGTTCTTTTGCTCTGGTCCTCCCAACAATTTCAGGGAGTCTTAATACTGCATAGCCAGGCATAATGCCAATTCCAACCTCTGGAAGACCAAAAACAGCCTTTTCAGACGCAATAACAATATCAGAAACAAGAGTAAGCTCTGTCCCACCGCCAAGAGCATATCCGTTTACAGCTGAAATAACTGGTTTTGCAACTTTTTCAAATCTGGCAAATGCATTGATTATAAAATCAAGATACTTATATCCCCCTGCCAATCCCCTGTTAAAAATGCTTATATCACCGCCGGCACTGAATATTTTACCCTGACCTGTGACAATCATTATTTTTACATCATCGTCTTTTTCAACAGCATTGACAATATTTAAAAGTTCACCAGTCAGCTCTTCGCTAAAGCCGTTCATTTTTTCAGGATCATTTAAAGTAATAATTCCGATGCCGTCTTTTTTTTCTAATAATACTTTTGCCATGTTATTTCTCCAGATGATAGAAT
>JAUVKE010000332.1 GCA_030592105.1 Desulfobacteraceae bacterium | reverse complement strand
CCTGTGCGCAGCCTGCGCAGTGCTGAATCAGTTATAGAAGAGATAAAATACTGGCACAAAAAACATAATGTATCAGATTTTGTGATTTATGATGATGCTTTTCTTGTAGATGCTCAAAAGCATGCGATTCCCATTCTAAAAGGTATAATTAATACCGGATATAAGCTTCGCTTCCATACTCCTAATGCTGTCCACATCAGAAAAATTTCAAAAGAGACAGCATCCTTAATGTATAAAGCAGGTTTTAAAATTCTGAGAATGGGGCTTGAAACAGGGATTTTTGAAAACAGAGCTGAAATCGACAGTAAAGTGACAAATGAAGAATTTAAAAATGCTGTTAAATACTTGGCAGATGCAGGTTTTGATAACCGCCAGATCGGGGCATATCTGCTTGCAGGCCTGCCAGGACAGCCAATAGAATCTGTTGCCTGTTCAATTAAAATGGTTATAAACTATAAAATAACACCAATAATCGCTTATTATACACCAATACCACATACCGGATTATGGGACAAAGCCAAAGCTTTTTCCCGATATGACCTGGAATCTGATCCAATATTTACTAATAATGCGATATTACCGTGTATGGAAAATAAGTTCGCATGGGAAACAGTTTCGCATCTAAAAAAAATGACAAAACGCTAATTTTTCATATAAGAGGACTGCTTTTCAGTAGTGTCCGGTTAGAATCTTACATGAGGGAAGCTTAATTGTTTTTTGTAGCATATTGAATAGCGGAAAAAATAATTAAACTTTCCGTATTTTGTTTCTTGCAATTTCCTAACCGGACATTACTGACTGCTTTTATATGAAAGAATATGGTAACTACTCAGATGCCAGATATCTCTGGCAGGCTATCATCATTCTAATTTCTCCGTATGAGTAGTCATCCCCAAGGACATTTTTTACTTCACTAAGAGAATTATTATGATCTGCAGCAAGTTCCTTTGCAATAACCTGTTGTTTTTCTGGTGAAAGCAGCTTATTGATATCTAATTTTCCTTTTTCCACAAAAAAGGCCAAATGGCCTTCAATGGTAGATTCTACCAGGCCTCTTTCCTGTGCAATCCTGGCAATAGTTAATCCTTTATTAAACATCTTGAAACTTGTCTCTTTTGTATCTGAATATGAATCATCTTTTTCTGTCGAAAGATCTTTAAGTTCCGGCAATACAACCTTATCTATTTTATATTTTTTGCGATATGCCAAAACCAGATCTACAAGTTCTTTACCATATTTCTCAATGGTTTTTTTACCAACGCCCTTTATTTTCCGTAAATCAGTAATATTATCAGGTAGATATATCACAATCTGAATCAATATCCGTTGATGCAGAACTTGGAAATGAGCAACATCTTCCACACTGGCCCTGCGGGAACGCCAGTCTTTCAGAGCCTGGAACAATTCTGGATGGGCAACATCCGATTCAGTATAGGCAGGAGACTGATGTTTTTTTATTTTTTCAGGGATAAAGTCAATTTCAGCAACTGCGATAGCACGCAGATAACTCAATGGTCTAAATCCTTTTTCACAACAGTGTACTCCAGCAGTTTTTACAGCAAGTTCGGTTTTAAGATTATTCAGGGTATTGTTAATTTTTTTTCGAATTTCGGTATTATCTGTTTCCACATGCAAGTCTGAGACTGACTTTTCAAAAATTTCAGCAAATTTTTCCTGGAACCATCCTGATGCTTTAGTAATTCGTTCCAAGATAATCGGATCTGACTCGGGCAGGCCTCCATCCAAAAAAATTGTACCTAATTGCCGTTTAAAATTTTCACTGACAACGAAAATATCTTTTACAGCATTTTTTTCTAACTGGCGTATATCTTCAACACCTGAAATCTGAACTACTCTGGCGTTACCAGTTAAAAGTCTGGTCAGATAATTAAGATGGCTGCGCAACAATGAAAAGTCAAAACAGTCGAGCAATAGTTGTTGCTGATAACTGACTTTGGCTGTCTGAAGATGATTTTCTGATGGCGGATTCTCAAGAGCCTTTTTGTCAAAACGCATTATTGCATCATCCGATTTTACTCCACGGGATGATATTGGAGAGCTCAGCACCATGCCCTCTATAGTTTTACAACGGCTTAAGGCCACATAAACCTGACCATGGGCAAAAGCTGATTCAGTATCAATAACAGCTTTTTCAAAAGTCAATCCCTGGCTTTTGTGGATAGTAATAGCCCACGCAAGTTTCAGTGGGTATTGTCCGAATTTGCCGATTACTTCCTCTTCAATCTCTTTATTTTCTTTATTTATTGTATATTTAATATTTTTCCACTCAACCGGTTCAACCACAATTTTCTGATTATCGCCAGAGCAGATAACGCTGATATTTTCTGTTGAAATTTCGGTTATTTTGCCAATTTTACCATTATAATAGAGCTTTTCTGCAGAAGAATCATTACGGATAAACATCACCTGTGCTCCCTCTTTAAGCATAAGAGCGGACAGAGTCGGATAAATATGTTCAGGAAAATCTCCGGAAATTTCAGCTTTAAAACAATATTCTTTTTTAGTCAGAACTTTAAGCCTGGTCTGATTGATTATTTCTGCACTGCGATTATGGGTGCTTAAAGTAATATACCCCTGATTTTCATCAGGTGTAAAATTTTGAATATAACGCTGATTAAGGGCCTCAATAGATGATTCATCAAGCCGGTTGTCACGCACCCGATTCAAAAGCTTGATAAAACGTGCGTCTGACTGCCGATAAATATGCTTTAGTTCAATAGTGAGCAGTTCAGTACGATCAAGTGCTTTACTGTTGAAAAAATAAACTGAATCATAATATTGCTGTAAAAGGTTCCATTCATTTTGCTTTGCCACCGGCGGAAGTTGATGCAAATCACCAATTACAAGCAGCTGCACCCCGCCAAATGGCTGATTATTACGGCGGTAACGACGCAACACAGCATCCACTGCATCGAGCAGATCAGCACGTACCATACTTATTTCGTCAATCACCAGCAAATCAAGGCTTTGTATGATTCGCTTTTTTTCTTTGCTAAATCTGAACTGGCGCTGCTTATTATGTTCATACGCCTCGCTACCCGGCACAAATGGGCCAAAGGGTAGCTGAAAAAAAGAATGAAGTGTTACCCCACCGGCATTGATAGCCGCAACACCGGTTGGAGCGGTGACAATCATCCGCTTTACCATGTTCTTTTGCATATTATGGAGAAAGGTTGTTTTACCGGTACCGGCTTTACCTGTTAAAAAGATATTACAGCCAGTGTACTGAACAAAATCGTTGGCGAGTTGAAGCTCATGGTTTGAGTGGGACATAGTTTTTCCTGGTCATGTGCGTTATTATTGATATTATATACTATGCCAGTCAGAGCATGGG
>JAUVKE010000081.1 GCA_030592105.1 Desulfobacteraceae bacterium | reverse complement strand
TTTGATTTTAAATTTCCACCTATAATATTACACATTTCAAGAAGTACATCATTAACCTCTTCATCAACTTCAAACTCTTCAGGATCCATGTCCAGCATCATTCCTGCCATGGTGTAGGCATAAAGAAAGCCTGAGTGAATATGAATACCCCCCATGAGTTTCCCTGCAAAACCGAGGGTACCTGTTATTCTGGGACCCTCAAAACCAGGAGGCTCATCTGAACCAGCAAGTTCTATTTTTGTAGAAAGCATTGAATCGAACAATTTAACTGTTGATTCCACCACTGAAGACTGAATATCAAAATTATTAAGGATGTCTTCCATATAAAAGTCCTTGTTTTTGTGTAACTATTCAGGTGTGCTGATTTTAAGGATGCTTCAGGTATGCATATCAGCCCAATAATTACGTTTCTGTTTCATCGATTTATAATTCTCTCCCAATAGAATTGCTCAACCTCACGAATTCAGAAACTGTAAGTGTTTCAGCACGTCTCACCGGATCAATATCAGCTTTTTTCAAAATACTTCCCGCTGTTTGCGAATCAATATTCAATATATTCCCGGACAAAGAATTTCTTAATACTTTACGCCTTTTTGAAAAAGCCGCTTTTATTGTCCTGAAAAAAAGAGCTTCATCATCCGCCTGCTCCAAAGGGGATTCTTTAAATTTGATTTCAACAACAACTGAATCGACTTTCGGCCTTGGGAAGAAACAGGTCGCTTTCAGGTCAGCAACCCTGCGAATATCCGCGCAATATTTAAGCATAACAGAAAGCCTTCCATAATCCCTGGACCCAGGGAGTGCGGTTATCCGTATACCCATCTCTTTTTGCAGCATTATTATCGCACAGTTAACATATAACCTTTCATGAATAAGTTTAACAAGAATCTGGGATGAGATATTATAGGGGAGATTTCCAAGAAGAGTAACTTTTCTCCCGGCCTTTTCTGCGAAATCTTTAATCGGAAGTGTCAGTATATTACCCTGAACCACCTTTACATTATGAATATCATTTAAAAAAAGCTCATTGTTTAATAGACCATAAATTCTTTGATCCATTTCAACTGCATAAACTTTTTTTACCCTTCGGGCAGCAGGAATTGTCATTGCCCCAAGTCCTGCGCCTATCTCAAGAATCGTATCTGCTGCTGTTAGATTACAGCGATCAATTATCATTTCAGATGTTTGAGAATCCTTTAAAAAATTTTGACCAAGTTTTTTTTTAGGATGCAGATTTATAGATGACAATAGTGTTCTGGGTGATGTCATGATTTGAGTAAACTTAACCTTTTTGCTTTGACCTGATCAGAATAAAAATTTTCAATGTAATAAAGTAGGTTATAATTCCGAATATTATACCTATTATTGCACCCCCCGCCATTATTGCTCCTGCCACAGCAGACCCCATTTGAAAAAGCTCCATGATCGATTGAGATTCAATTTTCTCAAATGGTGAATTTTGAAGAAAGAGCATTCCTATTTTAAAACTGCCAAAATAAAAGATTGGAATAACAGGGATCACAATAAGGGATCCGATAATTGAGGCGGCCTTGCTCCCCCTTAGAATAAAAGCAATTCCGATTGCTATAAATGTTTGAAAAGGCAAAGTAGGTGTGGCAGCTGCAAAAACACCAGCACCCATACCCAGCGCTATAAAATGGGGATCTCCATCGAGATTTTTAATACGATTTATAGTTTCGTTTATTTTTTTTTTTATAAAGGTTCTCATATATAACAAAAGGGTACTACTTAACGACTATTTGATAACAAAATATTCGTAACTATTCAGCTAATCTTAACCCAGCGACGCTGAATAATTATAAATATTCTTTGAACGCTATAACATGTATGATTTCTCCTTGCAATAACATGATTGGTATTTTACTCACTTGACTATCTATGCATAGTTAAGTATCCTGTTTTCCATCTACTAATCGGGGGTACGCATGGTCAGGAAAAAAGTAAAATCTATCAGTTTTGATGCAATGGTTAAATTCTTTATACAAAACTATAATATTGCTACTAAAAAGGACATTGACAAACTTAATGACAAGCTGGACCGTATAGAAAAACTGATAAAAACCGAAAATACTAAAAAAGGGCCTTCTGTTTCCGACTCCCTATCCAGTGGTGGAGCCACATCGAATGCTTCCGACAAAGTTTTAAATACAATTAAAGCTTCCGGAACAAAGGGGATATCTTTTGCTCAAATAAAAATAAAAACAGGGTATAAGGAAAAAAAATTGAGAAATATTATCTACAGAATGGATAAGCTCGGCAAAATAATTCGTAAAGAACGGGGCATTTATATAATTGCAGATTAATCGCGTAAAGTTTATAAAAACAGTTTTTTACCAGCCATTTAAACAAGGAATCATCCATGACTCAACATATTGATCATTTTAATCCGGGCATCGATAATATTACCGCTGACTTTGGGTACAGTATTGAAAAAATTACCCATATAAAAGAGAAAAATTTATTCCTTTATGAACTTGAACACCTTGCCACAGGAGCAAAGCATCTCCATGTAAGCTGCAGGGATAATGAAAATACATTTGGAGTTGCACTCAAAACTGTTCCCCGTGATTCAACCGGTGTTGCTCACATTCTTGAGCATACTGCTTTATGTGGTTCTAAAAAATATCCTGTGCGGGATCCTTTTTTTTCCATGCTAAAAAGAAGTCTCAGCACCTTTATGAACGCTTTTACAGCTTCTGACTGGACAATGTATCCTTTTTCCACTCAAAACAAAAAAGATTTTTACAATCTCATGGACGTTTATTTAAATGCTGTTTTTTTCCCTCTGCTCGATGAGTTAAGTTTTAAGCAGGAAGGTCATCGCCTTGAGATTAAAAAAGATTCCAATGATTTAGTTTATAAAGGTGTGGTATATAATGAAATGAAAGGGGCAATGTCATCTCCTGATCAGATTATGGCACGATCACTCTTAAAAGCCCTGTATCCTGATACAACCTACAGTAACAATTCAGGGGGTGATCCTGCGGTAATCCCCAGTTTAACCTGTGAACAGCTTAAAGCCTTTCACAAGCGCCATTATCATCCAGGCAATTCCTTTTTTTTCACATACGGGAGTCTTCCTTTAAAAGAGCATCTCTTTTTTATAAATAAAAATGTTTTGCAAAAATTCGGGCTGGTGGACCCTGGAACCGAAATCCTCCCCCAGCCCCGCTGGAATAAACCTAAAGAAATTATATGCAAATATCCTCTGGATAAAAATGATGACCCTGAAAAAAAATATCAGGTTGCTGTTGCATGGTTAATGGCTGATATCAAGGAGACTTTTGAAATTTTTGTTCTATCCCTTTTATCCCATATTCTTTTAGGAAATTCCGGATCTTATTTACGCAAGGCCCTAATCGATTCCGAACTCGGTTCTGCACTTTGCGATGGCTGCGGGTATGATAGTGATAACAGGGATTCAATGTTTGTAACAGGATTAAAGGATGTTAAAAAAAAGGATGCTGAAAAAATCGTATCAATCATTTTCAACACCTTAAAAGATCTGGTCGATAACGGCATAGATGAGGAATTGATAGAGTCTGCTATTCATCAACTTGAATTTGGACACAAAGAAGTCACAAATTCACCTTATCCCTATGGACTTAAACTTTTTTTAACCATATGCGGCCCCTGGATTCACGGATGCGCCCCTGAAACAACACTTCAGATTGAAGACGATTTAAGTAAACTTCGCCAAAAAATCTCCAAAGAAAATGTTTTTGAAAATATGATAAAAAAATATTTTCTGGAAAATACCCATAGAACTCTCTTTATCATGGAACCTGACAAGGAGATGGAAGAAATAGAAAATATCCAGGTATCAACTGAACTTGAAAATATAAAACAGAAACTCACAAAGCCGGAGCTTGAAAAAATCATTGCTGACGCCGGAGCCCTGGAAAAACTCCAGGAAAAAAAAGAGAATCTCGCCTGCCTCCCCACGCTGGAATTAAAGGATATTCCTCCTTCCATCCAAAAGGTAAAAGAGACTGCATTTCACCCTGATATACCTGTTTCATTATACAATCAACCCACATCGGGCATTTTTTATTTTTCCACCATCTTTGGTACTTCCATGCTGCAAGAAGAGATGCTCCCCCTTGTTCCGCTTTTTTGCAGTGCTTTCACGAGAACAGGAACCCAAAAAAAAGATTATACCGAGGTGGCAAGACTTATTGACAGGTACACAGGGGGCGTCAGTATGGGTTTTTCCGCAAGGGCAGGTTTTGATGAGACAGGCAGCTGCATCCCCATTATTTCCTTTAACAGCAAGTGCATAGATCGC
Source organism: Desulfobacteraceae bacterium (assembly GCA_030592105.1). The sequence goes on along the minus strand of JAUVKE010000081.1, from coordinate 4,925 downwards.
TACCAGAAAAATATGTTTGAAATTATCTGGGAACTTATTTCGGAACATACATTTTCAGATATTTCCCGTTTAAAAACGCTCCTTTTTGAATTCAGGGCTAACCTTGAATCGATTGTCATTCAAAATGGCCACAGATTTGCCATGCAGCTTGCATCAAGAAACTTTTCCCCTGCGTGTGCCCTTGGCGAAATATGGGGGGGGATTCATCAACTTCAAACCATTAAAGATATAACAGATAACCTCACAGATGAGAGTCTCAATGCTTTATCAGAAACACTCACATCCCTGGGCAAAGCTATATTTACACAAAATAATTTTAACGGGTGCATGATAGGCGGAGATCAGGGGCTCGGCAACGCCTTAAATTTTGCAAAATCGACAAAAAAAGCTTTACAGTACAAAGAGGGTATTGCCACAGATTTTAAACATACTGAAAAATACACAGGGGTGAATAATACTGATAATATACCATATGAAGGGTGGCACACGACTTCCGCGGTATCTTTTGTTGTAAAGGCTTTTAAAACAGTTCGCATGAATCACCAGGATGCCCCTGCCCTTTCTGCAATAAGCAAGATCCTTAAATCAATATACCTCCACCGTGAAATCAGGGAAAAGGGGGGGGCATATGGCGGTTTTTCGCTCTATAGTTCCGAAGACGGTCTTTTTTACTTTGCTTCATACCGTGATCCCCACATTATAAGGACCCTTGACACATATAAAAAGGGATCTGAATTCATAACAAAAGGGGAGTATACAAACGAAGATGTTAAAGAAGCTATTCTTCAGATATGCTCGGAAATCGACAGCCCTGATTCACCTGCTGATGCTGCAAAAAAAGGCTTCATGAGAAAAGTGATTTTTCTTACAGATGAAAAAAGGGAGCGTTTTAAAGAAAACCTCCTTAAGCTAAACAGGGACAAAATTATGGAAACAGCAAATAAATATTTTTCAACAGATGGAAAGCAGGAGGCTGTTGTTGTAATTTCCAGTGAGGAAAAAATAAAAGCCGCAAATAAAAAACTGAAGGACCCGTTACTTAAATTGCGCAAAATATAATTACTCAGCACCTTGTTCGTCTATATAACCAGCATGTCCTGTCGGGCACAACAAAATATGAAAATGAGATAGCGGTTAATGACATTCTATAAATTAGTAGAATTCCTTAATTCATCATTCAAAATTCATCATTTTCTTATAAAAATACGCCTACGACCGATAACGCAGTGAAATTAATTGTCTGACAATCTATATAAAGATGTATTTTTGTAGGCAATTTACCGCTGTGTGCCCGATGTTTGAAATAAAAATATTGACAGTAAATTTATGTAATGATAGATAGATTGTTAAAATATATTTAGTTGAGTCTAACAATTGTCTGTTTCATAGGGTGAAATACAAAAAAATTACACAAATTAATATGGCTATCCTTCCTCAGACTGCCTTGAAAGGGCTGATAATCTAATAACTTTTTCATGTTGCACCCGTTTCATATAACCAGCATGCCCTGTCGGGCACAACAAAATATGAAAATGAGATAGCGGTTAATGACATTTTATAAATTAGTAGAATTCCTTAATTCATAATTTATAATTTATCATTTTCATATAAAATGCATAAAGGCCGTATTGGTGGACAATGTCATTGAAGTTGAAAATCTAACTCACTGGTTCGGAAAACATGTTATCTGTGAAAACCTAAATTTTACTGTCCCCAGGGGCAGGATATTTGGCCTGCTGGGGAAAAACGGTGTTGGGAAAACCACTCTTATTAAAATTCTTATGGGATTTCTGCGACCAATTTCAGGTAGATGCAGGGTCCTGGGTGAAGATTCCCATAACCTGTCGCCTGCGGCCAGAAGAAAAATCGGTCTGCTTTTTGAAGGACATCTGGCATATGATTTTATGTCAATCACCCAGATTGAAAAGTTTTATTCAGCGCATTATCCCACCTGGAACAACGAACTATATTACGGTCTCGTTGACAGGCTTGATCTACCTTACGACCATTTGATCAAAAATATGTCCTGCGGACAACGCTCCCAGGTTGTCTTGGGTTTGATATTTGCCCAAAGCCCTGAACTGATGATTTTGGATGACTATTCCATGGGACTGGATGCAGGATATCGCCGCCTTTTCCTTGAATATCTTAGCGAATATATCAAAGATGGTTCTAAAACCGTTTTTGCCACTTCCCATATAGTCCAGGATCTTGAAAAACTGATTGATGAAGTCATTTTCCTTGACAGGGGCGGAGAAATTTTCCAAACTCCATTGGATGATTTTATGTCCGATTTCAAACGATTCAGTTTCATAAATAATGGATCAAAAAAAATACCGATTAGAGATGAAGTGATAAAAAATGTCGATAATACAGGAAGTATTATCTCTATTTACTCATTCCATCCTAAAGAAGTAGTGGCCGCACACCTCATAAAACAAGGTTTTGACGTGGTACACCTGGACCGACTCTCCATGACACTTGAAGACGCATTCATAGGGCTTACAGGAAAATATTGAAAGTAAGGCTCTTGCGAAAGGAAACAAAAAAAATTAAACATATGTTTTCACCTATCCTATACAAAGAGTGGCTGAAGATCCGCAGTTACCTGCTTATTACCTTTTTTTTAAATCTGGCTGTTTTTAGCTATCTTTTCATAAGCATGAGGCATCTATTCGTTATTGAGCATGCTGAAATGATTTGGTATCAGGCATCCGAGATAGGAACACTTCACTACACGTCTATAAAATACCTTTCAATTATAACCGGTATAATTATCGGTGCTGCCCAGTTTATCCCGGAAATGATCGGGCATCGCTTCAGGCTTTCACTTCATCTCCCTGTAGAACCCAATGTTCTGATACTCTTGTCCGTGCTTATCGGTTTTTTTGCTGTAGCCCTCATCTGCATACTCAATGCATTTTTCCTCTATATCATAACAGGTATATTTTTTCCTCATGAGGCAGCAATAAGTGCCCTGCTAACCGCTATCCCCTGGTTGTGGGCGGGGCTGGTTGCTTATTTCGGCGTAGCCCTGACAGCGCTTGAGCCTCACTTGTCAAGAAAACTCGTTTATCTTTCAATAACCAGTGGTTTCTTGTGGTTTTTCTATCAAAGCAATGACTATGAAAGCTATAATAGAACAATCTGGCGGCTTACAGCTCTTTCACTGCTGTTTATCCCCTCTGTTATCCTTCCAGCCTACCGCTACCGCAACAGGAATTCATAATGTTTCCGAAGCTGTCAAGATATGCATTGATCGTGCTGGCCATAGTAGTAATGAGTACATATTTACCCCAGCTCCATCGCCTGCTATTTAATCAAAAGACAGGGAAAACACAACTGTTTTTCAGTCCTGTGATAAAAAAATTCGTGTTCCGCGAAATGGTGGGAAAAGGACATCGGTTCGTGACAAAAGACGAAACCGGAAAAGATTACGACCGGCAGACTTTTGAAACTCTTATCCCTTTTATTTATTATAAAAACATGGATCTGTGGGGCAAATTGCCCCTTAAGATAAGTGGGCGGATCTTTGATAAAGGGACCATCAAAAAAAACAGGCAGGTATTTGAACTCAAGCCACGCATGATTGCTGATCGCAGTCCTCGAATTCAAATCTTTCCTCTTTTTGAATCCAATCCCGGTGTTGCAAGGCTACGGTTCCCTAAGGATATTTTTCGCATGACTGGGAGGATGGAATTTATAAATGTGGATACCAATGAAGTGGATAAAGATTTAAGCAAACTGTTTACAAACGCTTTAAAAGACGCAGGGTTTACGTTCCCGGCACGTCTTTTGTCCGGCAGGGTATCGATTCTGAAATCCTTTGATGAAGGTTATTTTATCGTTGATGCCAATGAGAGCGTCTATCATGTTAAACGGGTTGGCGGACAACCACTCGTGATAAAAACCCCGATCCCTGATAACCTTGAAATCAGAAGTATCAAGATCACGGAAAATAAGAAAAGAGAAATCTACGGGACATTGTTGACAGATAAAGGTACGCTTTATCTCATCACATATAACGACTATCGGCTTATTAAACTGCCGCTTATTGATTATAATCCGGATACAATGGACTTTAAGCTCCTGATCAACCCGCTGTACAGGACAGCTATCTATTCCGATGATCACACAATTCGTGCCGTTGCAATGGACAAGATGTATCAACCTGTTGCACATTACCAGCGAGTAATGTTTTCCGGCAAAAAAGCTATTAATGACAAAATTTTTGAAGTGCTGTTCCCATTTTCGATAAAAACCAAGGACAACACGAGCGGTTACCTGCAATTTGACCTTATTCGTAACGGATGCCCAGCACTGATTGGAATATTTCTATCACTGCTCCTTGGGAGCATTGTCATGTACAAGCGTAAAATTAAATTGAAAAACAACTGGCCTGACCTGGCAATTATCATGCTCACCGGTCTGTATGGTTTGATAGCCGTCACCATTATCGAACCTGAAGCGTGATATAATATTCAAACACTCCTTAAAGCGTTATCCTTGAAGTATTAATCCTTTGGACTATAAATCTAAATATAGATCATCACATAAATAATTTCACTCCCTTATCTGTCGTCGGAGTATTGCAATACGTCTTCCTCCCTCTGCCTTGTGCCATATTTTAAAATCGGGTTATTATCTAACTGAAGTTTCACGTTTTTTTATCAGGCCAAAGTTGTAAATACCATTATTGACTGATATCTGGGCCAAATTTGATTTAATTTTATAGGAGTTTGCCTCGACAGTAGCAAAACCCTATAAAACCTCTTTCAAAATTACAACAATCCAAAGGGGTGCAATACAAAAAAGTGACATTTTCCTTCGCTTCCAAGTTCTGTCACCGTTCGTCTCGTTCCCAGGCAGAGCCTGGGAACGAGCGCAAAGACAAAACTTCATGATTCGACATTAAATCAGTATGT